>CAMWXE010000052.1 GCA_947178145.1 uncultured Lachnospiraceae bacterium
CAATAATCACAAGGATTATTGGTATTTTATGGAATATTAAAGTGTCAAACTCAGGTGTACCATTCCGCTTTGTATTGCCGGCGGTTACAAGATATCATATATGGAAATACTGGTATCTGTCAATTATCTTACTATTAATTTTTTCTAAACCTTGCATATTGGATTGAATTATTCTATGATATAAGATATGATTTTAATAATAAAATTTAAGGAAGGTATTGCATTATGAACGAAAGCTACAAGGAACTATTAGTGAAAAAGGACAAAGGGACAAAGGAGACGCTTATCAGGGTTGCGAGTGTTGTCCCGACGGTCCTGATTGGTATTTTGACTCTCCTGACCGGAAATATTGTTTTTTTCATTGCTGTTATCGCTTTTGGCGTGCTTGACTATTTTGTATTTCAGTGGACAGATATCGAGTATGAGTATCTCTATCTGGATAAGGAAATTTCAGTGGACAAGATTATGGCAAAGACGCGGAGAAAGAAGCTTACGACGATCAGTGTGGAAAAGATTGAAATCATGGCACCGGAGAAGTCCTATCAGCTGGATTCTTACAGAAACCGCCAGACAAAGGTGACAGACTTAAGCGCCGGACACGATCTGCCGGATCAGAAGCTTTACTGGGTATTCTATGAGGGAAACCAGAAGATTTTAATGAATCTCACAGAAGATTTTGCCAAGACGATCAAGGGAATTGCACCTAGAAAAGTTTTTACGGATTAAATGCTTGACAAGCTGTGTCTGCTTTAGTATAATTGTAAAAATATTTTTAGAAGTAACAGCGTAAACCACTTAGACAAAAAGCAAAGTTTTTTGCTGGACGAGTGCGCTGGCACTCGTCTTTCTTACAGGAGGAAGAAAAATGGGTCAGATAATCGGCGAAGGCATTACTTTTGATGATGTACTCTTAGTACCAAGCTACTCACAGGTAATTCCCAATCAGGTTGACTTAACGACATGGTTGACCAAGAAAATCAAGCTTAACATTCCTATGATGAGTGCAGGAATGGATACTGTCACAGAGCACAGAATGGCAATTGCCATGGCAAGACAGGGCGGTATCGGAATCATTCACAAGAACATGTCTATTGAGGCACAGGCAGAAGAAGTAGACAAAGTAAAACGCTCGGAGAACGGCGTTATCACAGATCCTTTTTCACTCACTCCGGAGCATACGCTTGGTGATGCGGATGCATTGATGGCTAAGTTTCGGATTTCAGGCGTACCAATTACGGAGGGCAGAAAGCTCGTCGGTATCATCACAAATCGTGATTTAAAATTCGAGAAAGATTATACAAAGAAAATCAAGGAGTCCATGACTTCAGAGGGGCTGATTACAGCAAAGGAGGGCATTACGCTCGAGGAGGCAAAGAAGGTTCTTGCAGATGCGAGAAAAGAGAAGCTTCCTATTGTAGATGACAACTATAACCTGAAGGGACTTATCACAATCAAGGACATTGAGAAGACAATCAAGTATCCGCTTGCAGCAAAGGACGAGCAGGGAAGACTGCTGTGCGGTGCGGGTGTCGGCATCACTGCCAATGTACTTGAGCGCGTGGAGGCACTTGTGGCAGCGAAGGTGGATGTCATCGTGCTTGACAGTGCGCATGGACATTCTGAGAATGTGCTGCGATGTCTCAAGATGATCAAAGAGAGCTATCCTGACTTACAGGTGATAGCGGGAAATGTTGCGACAGGTGACGGTACGAGGGCGCTGATTGAGGCTGGTGCAGATGCTGTCAAGGTAGGAATCGGCCCGGGTTCTATCTGTACGACACGGATTGTTGCAGGGATTGGTGTGCCGCAGATTACAGCAATTATGGATTCTTATGCGGTGGCGAAGGAATATGGCATTCCCATTATTGCGGATGGCGGTATCAAGTATTCCGGCGATATGACAAAGGCAATTGCGGCAGGCGGAAATGTCTGCATGATGGGCAGTATATTTGCGGGATGCGAGGAAAGTCCGGGAACATTTGAATTATTTCAAGGGAGAAAATATAAGGTGTACAGAGGCATGGGTTCGATCGCAGCCATGGAGAACGGAAGCAAGGACCGTTATTTCCAGTCAGATGCCAAGAAACTTGTTCCTGAAGGTGTTGAGGGACGAGTTGCTTACAAGGGAAATGTGGAGGACACAGTATTTCAACTGATGGGCGGTCTCCGCTCGGGTATGGGATATTGTGGTACGCAGACCATCGAGGAGCTGAAATGCAGAGGCAAATTTATGAAGATCTCTGCTGCCGCCCTCAGAGAGAGCCATCCACATGATATCCATATTACAAAGGAAGCACCGAACTACAGTGTTGAAGAGTAATTTCGCAATGAGCGCTGTCACCACCTTGTGACAGCGTTTCCTTATGCTGGCACGAGTCGTGATTACAATACAGTAATAATATATAGTAGTACAGAAGGGGTTGGTAATAAAATGAAGGACACAGTAGAAATCAGATGGCATGGGCGCGGCGGACAAGGCGCAAAGACAGCGGCACTGCTGCTGGCGGACGTGGCATTTAAGACAGGAAAATATGTGCAGGGATTTCCGGAATACGGTCCGGAGCGAATGGGGGCACCGATTACGGCCTATAACCGCATCAGCAGCAGTCCGATTACCGTGCATTCCAATATTTATGAGCCCGATTATGTCGTAGTGGTGGATGAGAGTTTACTCGACAGCATTGACGTCACAAAAGGACTGAATCCGAATGGTGCAGTTATCATCAACTCTACACGCAGCAAGGAGGAGATTGAGGAGCATCTGCACGGATACCAGGGGGCTGTTTACACAGTTGACGCAAAAGAGATCTCGATAAAAGCACTCGGAAAAAATTATCCGAATTCGCCGATGCTTGCCGCCACAGTGGCAGTGTCGAAAGTTATGGAGCGGGAGGAATTTCTGACAGAGATGAAAGCTTCTTTTCAGCATAAGTTTGCGAAGAAGCCTGAGGTAATTGATGGAAACATGATGGCACTGGAGCTGGCATTTGAGGCGGCAAAGTAGTGTGAACAGATTTTCTAAGGTGTCAAAAGACGGTGCCTGTCAAGTTTGTGCATGCAGAAACTTGAGGGATATAGACAAAGAGAGGTTGTTACATATGGCAAACGAAAAGATATATGATAGAATTAATGAACAGAGTCCATGGCAGGATATCACAGAGGGCAATAAGATCTTTGAGGCTGCGACATCAAAGGATTTCTGTACCGGGGAGTGGAGGACAGCAACTCCGGTGTGGAATCAGGAAAAGTGCAAGCAGTGTCTTCTGTGTACGCCGGTGTGTCCGGATTCATCGATTCCGGTCACGGGTGGAAAGAGAGAAGACTTTGACTATGACCATTGCAAAGGCTGCGGCATCTGCGCCAGGGTCTGTCCATTTGGTGCAATTCTTATGAGGGAGGGGAAATAAATGGCAATCAGAGAACGATTATCAGGGAATGAGGCAGTAGCTTATGCCATCAAACAGGTCAATCCAGATGTAATGCCGGCGTTCCCGATTACACCGTCTACAGAGATTCCACAGTATGTGGCTAATTATATTGCAAACGGCGAGATTGACACGGAATTTATCCATGTTGAGAGTGAGCACAGTGCCATGAGTGCCACAATCGGCGCATCTGCGGCAGGTGCAAGGGCGATCACGGCGACATCCTCATGTGGTATGGCTTTGATGTGGGAGGAGCTCTATGTGGCGGCATCCAACAGACTGCCGATTGTACTCGCTCTCGTCAACAGGGCATTGTCTGGACCAATCAACATCAATGCAGACCATTCTGACAGTATGGGTGCAAGAGATACTGGCTGGATACAGATCTATGCGGAGTCCAATCAGGAAGTATATGACAATTTCATACAGGCTTTTCCAATTGCGGAGGACAAGCGGGTACATCTGCCAGTCATGGTGTGTCAGGACGGATTCATCACAAGTCATGGTGTGGAGAATATTTTGCTGGTGGAGGATGATAAGGTTAAGAATTTTGTCGGCGAGTATGAGCCGGAGCATTATCTCTTAAATGAGGCGGAGAAAATGGCAATTGGACCGTATGCAGTTTCCAATTATTATATGGAGACTAAGCGTGGACAGCGGCAGGCGATGATAAATGCGAGGGAAGTAATCCTGGAGGTTGCCGCCAGATTTGAGGAGATGACAGGCCGCAAATACAGTTTTTTTGAGGAATATCAGATGGAGGATGCCGAGTATGCAGTCGTGATTATCGGCTCAGCGGCAGGCACTTGCAAGGCAGCCGTCGATGAGATTAGAAGTGCGGCAGGCAAAAAGGTTGGCCTTATCAAGATCAGAGTGTTCAGGCCATTTCCGGAGGAGGAGATTGCAAAAGCGCTCTCCAGGGTAAAAGCAGTGGCTATTATGGACAGGAGCGAGATGTTTTCCGCCACAAGCGGACCGCTTGGCGCGGAGATACGTGCAGCGCTGTATCAGGCGCACAGCACGGTTGATGTTGTCAACTATTTCTACGGTCTTGGCGGCAGAGATATCACCGTATCTGATTTCGAGAAAGTATATCAGAAACTTGAAACGATAGCTGAAACACATGCAGTTACAGATATGTATGCGTACATAGGTCTGCGCAGCACGCAGTCAGAGGAGGTCTAGGAGAGCATGGAAAAGACAACATACAATTTCAAAGAGGTTATGAGCAAACCAGAGCGCCTTGCACCAGGACACAGAATGTGTGCAGGCTGTGGTGGTACGATCACTGTGCGCACAGTGCTCCGGGCGCTCGAGGAGGGTGATAAGGCAGTGATTGGAAATGCGACAGGCTGTCTTGAGGTATCTTCGTTCATGTATCCCTACACGGCCTATGAGGACAGCTATATCCACAACGCATTTGAAAATGCGGGAGCCACGCTTTCCGGCGTGGAGACGGCATATCACGTGCTGAAGAAAAAAGGAAAGATTAAGGATAATTTTAAGTTTATTACATTTGGTGGTGACGGTGGAACGTATGATATCGGATTTCAGTCATTGTCAGGTGCCATGGAGCGCGGACATGACATGGTGTATGTGTGCTATGACAACGGCGCTTATATGAACACAGGAACACAGCGCTCGTCAGCGACCCCGCAGTATGCAGATACGACGACGACTCCGGCTGGAAAAGTGTCTGCCGGAAAGGTGCAAGTCAGAAAGGATCTTGCGGCAATTATGGCAGAGCATCATATTCCGTATGTAGGACAGAGTACATTCACATCTAATTTCAAAGATTTGTACACCAAGGCGCAGAAGGCAATCTATACGCCAGGGGCAGCATTTTTGAATGTCATGTCACCATGTCCAAGAGGCTGGGGATATGAGCCAGGCGAGATGATGAATATCTGCAAACTCGCAGTGGATACATGCTATTGGCCTGTGTTCGAGGTGATCGAGGGCAGATGGATCCTGAATTATGAGCCAAAGAACAAATTGCCAATTGAGGAATTTTTGAGACCACAGAGACGTTTTAAACACTTGTTTAAGAAAGAAAATGAAGAGTTGATTGGAAAGTTTCAGGAAGAAATCGACAGAAGATGGGAAGAACTTAAGAATAAGTGCAGTTGACAAAAAAAGAATATCGCAATGCGATATTCTTTTTTTGTCAATAGTTCGTTCCTATTGTGCAAACATTAAATCAGCCTGTTTCCGCATCTCATCGATTTCGGCCTGTTTTCGCGCTTCATCCTCAGCAGCCTCGCGCAGAAGCCGCTCATAGATCTCGTTGGCCTCTCTGATAATCTCATCCTGCTCTGGTGGCAGAATGACATCGCTGCTGGCAATAAGCGAGTCAATAGAACTCTGGGGGCTGGAAGCATACAGAATTGCATCGAGTGCAGTCTGTGTGCTTTCGTCGACAGGCGTTTGGCCATATAGTCCTGAGTAAGAACCAGTAGCCGCATTGTATGCAGAGTCGTCGAAACTGGCACGCTCTTCCAGGCTGGGCATGGAATCTTCAAGGGCTAGTCGTTCTGATTCCTTTTCTGCTTCAATTGCCTCAAGGCGGAGTATTTCCTCTTTCTCCGCCATGGAAGGCCATATTCGAATTGCCTCGGGATTATATACTACTAACCACCATTTGATGACATGCGGATAATATTTTTTTAAAAAGTAAGCTGTGGCTGGATCCATTATCTAAACACCATCTTTCGCAAGAATTAACAATATTATTGTACCACATATTTTATAATATCGGTAGAACAAAAGTGAAAATTTAATAAATTGCCACGAAAAATATATTATATTTCACAAATTCCTTAAAAGGAAATAAAAAGTGTAATAAAAGTATAAACTAAATTGACAAAATAAAAAATGGTGTTATAGTAAGTATAGAACAAATAAAACAAGAATGCTGTGAGAGGAGGAGCATTATGAATATACAAAAATTTACACAAAAGTCAATTGAAGCAGTCAACCAATGCGAGAAGCTTGCGATGGAATATGGAAACCAGGAGCTTGAGCAGGAACATCTTCTATATGCACTTCTGACAATCGACGACAGTTTGATTCTGAAGCTTGCCGAGAAAATGGAGATCAACAGGGACTATTTTCTTGACAGGGTGAAGAAGGCGCTGGAGAAGCGCGTCAAGGTACAGGGAGGACAGCCGTATGTCGGGCAGTATCTCAACAAGGTATTGATCAGTGCAGAGGATGAAGCAAAGCGGATGGGGGATGAGTATGTCTCTGTGGAGCATCTCTTTCTCTCCATGATTCAGAATCCCAACAAAGAGATCAAGGAAATCTTTCGGGAGTACGGCATCACCAGGGAGCGTTTTCTGAAAGCACTTTCAGAGGTAAGAGGCAATCAGAGAGTTACGAGTGACAATCCGGAGGCGACCTATGATACGCTCGAAAAATATGGGCAGGATCTGGTGGAAAAGGCGAGAAAACAAAAGCTTGACCCAGTGATCGGGCGAGACAATGAAATTCGGAATATTATCCGTATTCTCTCAAGAAAGACCAAAAACAATCCAGTATTGATCGGTGAACCCGGTGTGGGTAAAACAGCTGTTGTCGAGGGACTTGCGCAGCGAATTGTGCGCGGGGATGTGCCGCAGGGACTGCAGGACAAGAAGATCTTTTCATTGGATATGGGAGCGTTGGTCGCGGGAGCAAAGTATAGAGGTGAGTTTGAGGAGCGGTTAAAAGCGGTGCTCGAGGACGTCAAGAACAGTGACGGACAGATTATTCTCTTTATCGATGAGCTCCATACTATTGTGGGCGCTGGCAAGACAGACGGGGCAATGGATGCTGGAAATATGCTAAAACCGATGCTTGCAAGAGGGGAATTGCACTGTATCGGTGCCACGACCCTGGACGAGTACAGACAGTATATTGAGAAAGACCCTGCGCTTGAGCGTCGTTTCCAGCCAGTTATGGTGTCTGAGCCGACTGTGGAGGATACGATCAGTATTTTGAGAGGATTAAAAGAGCGCTATGAGGTCTTCCATGGCGTCAAGATTATGGACAATGCACTTGTGAGTGCAGCAGTGCTCTCCAACCGTTATATCACAGACCGCTTTTTGCCGGACAAGGCGATTGATCTGGTGGATGAGGCGTGTGCCATGATTAAGACAGAGCTGGATTCACTGCCTGCAGAGCTCGACGAGCTGCAGCGGAAAATCATGCAGATGGAGATTGAGGAGGCAGCATTAAAGAAAGAGGAGGACCGGCTGAGCGCAGAGCGTCTGACAGCGCTGCAGGCAGAGCTTGCCGAGCAGAAGGCGGAATTCAACAACCGAAAAGCGCAGTGGGACAATGAGAAGGCCTGTGTGGAAAGGCTGTCGAAGCTGAGGGAAGACATTGAGAATTTGAACAATCAGATACAGATCGCACAGCGGGAAGGCAATCTTGAGAAGGCGGCAGAGTTAAGCTATGGAAAGCTTCCAGAGCTTAAAAAGCAGCTCGAGATTGAGGAGGAGACAGTCAATGCCAGAGAAATGTCACTGGTACATGAGAGTGTGTCCGACGATGAGATTGCAAAAATCATATCGCGCTGGACGGGAATTCCTGTTGCAAAGCTCAATGAAAGTGAGCGCAACAAGACACTTCATTTGGACGAGGAACTTCACAAGCGCGTGATCGGGCAGGATGAGGGTGTCACAAAGGTGACAGAGGCGATTATTCGCTCGAAGGCTGGAATTAAGGACCCCGACAAGCCGATTGGCTCTTTTCTGTTCTTAGGACCGACTGGTGTCGGCAAGACAGAGCTTGCCAAGGCGCTTGCGGCCTCTCTATTTGACGACGAAGCTAACATGGTGCGGATTGACATGAGTGAATACATGGAGAAACACTCTGTATCAAGGCTGATTGGAGCGCCTCCAGGATATGTAGGTTATGACGAGGGCGGACAGCTGACAGAGGCAGTGCGCAGGAAGCCATACAGTGTGGTACTGTTTGATGAGGTTGAAAAAGCACATCCAGATGTCTTTAATATCCTGCTGCAGGTATTGGATGATGGGCGTATTACAGATTCACAGGGTCGAACTGTAGACTTCAAGAATACAATCCTGATCATGACTTCAAATATCGGCGCACAGTACCTGCTTGATGGGATCGACAGCAATGGTGAGATCGAACAGGCAGCACAGGATATGGTAATGGGAGAGCTCAGAGCACATTTCCGGCCGGAGTTTTTGAATCGACTGGATGAAACGATTCTATTCAAACCGCTCACCAAGAACGATATCGGTGGTATCATCAGTCTGATACTGGCAGATATTAACAGGCGGCTTGCAGACAAAGAGCTGATGATAGAGCTATCGGAACGGGCGCAGCATTTTATCGTCGAGAATGGATATGATCCTGTATATGGGGCGAGACCACTCAAGAGATATATCCAGAAGTATGTGGAGACATTGGCTGCGAAACTGATTCTTGCAGATAAGGTGAAAGTGGGAGACACGATACGGATTGATCTGGACAGCATAGAGTCCGAGCTAACAGCAATTACAAAATAGAAATAGAAAAACAGGAGGTCCGCACCTCCTGTTTTATGTTGTTTCTGCCAAATCTTTGTCTGTGACAATCGCGTGCTGGAGCAGGAAATCCTTCCAGATAGGGTAGTATTGCGCTTTGACATGTACCTGATCCCATGTGTAGTCTGATACAAGTGCGCCCTCATCGCAAAGGCTGCTCTCATTGATATCAATATAAAAGATGTCTTTTTGATTGGCGAGTGTGGCAATCAGGCTGTTTCGCGCTGCAATATTTTCGTTGGTGATGCTGTCGCCGTCGTCGGATTTCTGCTGGGTTACAAACAGGTTTCCCTGAATGAAGATCAGTGCCTGCGGCTGAAGCTTGCGAATATCTGTCACAACATCGCGGTAGCGCTCGTAAAAACTTTCTGGTGTACCAGTGCCGCATTCATTGATACCAACCATCAGATAGATTTTTGCAAATTGTGTTTCTGATAGGATATCATGAATCGACATCGTTGTGTCATCATATGAAATCTTTGGCTTTTCATAGTCATAGATGGTAAGCGAGGTCTTGCACAGAAACGTCGCATTCTCAATCCCGGCATACTGACTGATTCCGACTGTGCGGGAATCGCCAATAAAGCATGCATCCGCAAAGTAATCATCTGTCGCAGCCGTAAATTCGTAGGTCTGTGGTTCCTCTGGCAGACTTACAGACGCATCAGAAGGAAGATCGAAGAGAATGCCAGAGAGTGGTGTTTCTGCTGCCTCTGGCACTGCATTGGACTGCGATGCAGTGGACTGCATTGCAGTAGACTGCATCGCAAGCTCAGGCTGTGCATCAGCTGGCACTGCAATGAGGTTGTCAACAGCATAGCTTGTGCTGAAATCAGACAGATCTGTTATATATAATTTGTCGTGAATTCCTTGCATGGCCGTCGCCAGGGGAGGCGTCGATATGGTATACATATCTTCATTGTGATAGTACCGGGTATTCCAATAGAAACCAAGGACACTGAACATCACCGTGGAAATCATGATTAGAATTAGTAAAGTAAGATATTTTTTTCTATTTAGCTCTCTCATATTGTAACAAAACCTCTTCAAAACAAATGAAATAAAATCAATACCTAAAATACAGGAATGGATTGTTGATTCCAATAGCCAGGTAGTAAACTGACCACCAGAATATAATAAATGCTAGGATGATGCCTGAGACACGATGTCGAATTCTGTCGAACAGTCTCTCAGGAAAACTCATTGCAAAAATAATGCTTGCAATCAGCAGCGGCGCATAGGTCGATGCGAGCCGCACGAAATCGGATAAGTTCCAATTGATTCCGCTGCCAAAGAATGGAAACAGTCGGCTCAGATAGACACCAAGTTGCTGGAAATCGCTGATTGCAAAAATTGCCCAGCTTACAAGAATATAAAAAAACATATATAAATGCGATATCAGTCGGGCAAAAATATTGTCGGCATTAAGCCATTTTAAGGTAAAATTTTTCTCTATAATCTGCAATACAAAGATTAAGAGTCCCCACAAAATAAAGTTCCATGCAGCGCCGTGCCAGAAGCCACAGAGAAACCATACAACCAATAGATTAAAAATTGTGCGCGCTTTTCCCAGGCGGTTGCCGCCAAGCGGGATATACACATATTCCCGGAACCATGCGCCGAGCGTGATATGCCATCTGCGCCAGAAGTCCGTGACACTCCGCGCCGTATAAGGATGACGAAAGTTTGCAGGCATATCAAAACCCAGCATCTCGCCAAGTCCAATTGCCATCATGGAGTAGCCGCAGAAGTCAAAATAAAGCTGCATGGAATAAGCAAACGCGCCGAGCCATGCCAGCGGAGTAGAAATACTCTCATAACCAATGGTGCAGACTTCGTTCCATAGAGTCCCGATGCGGTTTGCAATAATGACCTTGTAGCCAAGTCCTATAATGAAGGTTTTCAAGCCGTTGTCAAGACCATATATAGTGATCATGCGGTCTTCTAAAGCATCGCGAATATCAGAATAAACAACAATCGGTCCCGCGATCAGCTGGGGAAACATACACAGGTATGCGCCCAAATTAATAAAAGACCGGTCAGCTTTCGTTCTCCTGAGATATACATCAATGATATAAGATGCAATCTGGAATGTATAGAAGCTGATTCCAAGAGGCAGCGTAAGATTCAGTGTGTAAAATCGCCACGGAACAGACAGCAGTCTTAGAGCGGCATTAATATTTTCAATAAAAAAATTAGTGTATTTAAAAAACAACAAAAATCCAAAATTGTAGAGGAGTGACACGATTAACAGTATAGTCCGCTTAAAATTCCGCTCCTTAAAGTGTTCCAGTCCTCTCCCGATCAAATAGTTTACAGTGATGGAGCAGAGAATCAGAAAAAGGTAGTATGGCTCACCAAAGCTGTAGAAGACCAGACTTCCCAGAAAAAGAAGCAGGTTTCGCCAACTGGCGGGAAGTATATAATATAAAACCAAAAAGATTGGCAAAAATACAAAAATAAATGAAAGGCTGCTAAAAACCATGATATTCCCCCATAAATCATGATATAAAAAAATCTATAATAAAGTGTAAAATACCCACTACTAGTATAGGTATTTACCATAAGATCATTTTATGTAATTATAATAGTTATTATAGCAAAAAGAAACGAATAATGCCACAGAATTATTTGAATTTTTTTGTACAAACAATATGGTCAATTCTACAAAAAATCCAGCATTTTGGATATTTGCGATTGCGCGCAGTTATTCTTAATATATGTTGTGGATAATGGAATATGCTTTTGGCTTTTTTGTGAATTTTATTGCAGGAGCTGTCAAAAACTGTTACTCTAAATAGAGTGTATTTGGAAGAAATTGTCTATGGAGGTTCGGTATGAAATATTTTTACAATAAATACATTATAAAACTGTTGGTGGTCCTGCTCGCGGTGATCGTTACAACGACTGGATGCAGGGACAAATTAAACGAGCATGGCAGCACAAAGATCGTGTTGACAACAGGTTTTGACAAGGATGAGATATTTCGCATTGATAAGACTTCCTGCAAGCTGCCAGAAGTAATGGTCTATCTGACTAACAGCAAGAATCAATATGAGCAGGCACTTGGAAGTCAGATATGGGAGACTTCGTACGAGGGAGAGACGCTGGAAGAGAATGTGAAAGAGATAGTGCTCGCAAGGATTGCCCGCATCAAGGCAATGAATCTGCTGGCTGAAAAATATGGAATCAGTCTTTCGGAGGAGGAGACAAGCAGGGCTGCGATGGCTGCCAGCCAGTATTATGAATCCTTGAATGACAAGGAGCGGGAACTGATCAATGTGGATGAAAAACTTTTGTGCACGATGTATGAGGAATATGCTTTGGCGGGAAAGGTGTATGAATATTTGATTGCGGATATCAATCCTGAGATTAGCGACGACGAAGCGAGAATAATCACAGTGCAGCATATTCTGATCAAAACCTATTCTCTGAATGAAGCGGGAGAGCATGTGCCTTATTCGGACGAGGCAAAAAGGGAGGCTTATAGAAAGGCGCGTGAAGCGCTCAAGAGGATACAGGATGGGGAAGATTTCACAGGATTGATTGCTGAGTACAGTGAGGATAGTAATTCGTCTTATTCTTTTGGGAAGGGAACCATGGACGCGGCATTTGAGGATGCAGCGTTCAATCTTGGAACGGACGAGATCAGTGATATTGTGGAGACAGAACATGGTTATCATATCATAAAATGCATCAGCACATTTGACAGAGACGAGACAGATCGAAATAAGGTAAGGATTGTGGAACAGCGCAGGAAAGAGGTATTTAATGAAGAGTATTCGGGGTTTGTGGAAGGACTCACCAGAAGTCTGAATGAGAAATTATGGGAGACAGTGGGATTTATCGATGATGCGGAGGTGACGACCAGCAGCTTCTTTGAAGTTTTTCAGGAAGTGTTTGATTAATTATGTCAGGAATGAAAAAAATAAAAGAAGTATAAACAAACTATAAATTATTAGCACTCATGCCAAATGAGTGCTAATTTTCTCTTGACTTTTACTTTTTAGGGTATTAAACTATCTAACAGACGGACAGATAATTGTCCAATATAAATTATGTAAACATGAGAAAGGAATGTGATTTTTATGGCAGAGAAGCGCGGAAACTTGTCAATCAACAGCGATAATATTTTTCCTATTATTAAGAAGTGGTTATATTCAGACCATGATATTTTCTATAGAGAGCTGATCTCAAATGGCTGCGATGCCATCACGAAGCTGAAAAAGTTGGAAATGATGGGAGAGTATGAATATCCCGCCGATGTCAAGAAGGATATCCATATCATCGTCAATCCAGAGGCGAAAACGCTGAAGTTCATCGACACCGGACTTGGTATGACAGCGGAGGAAGTGGAGGAGTATATTAACCAGATTGCTTTTTCCGGGGCGACAGACTTTATTGAGAAGTATAAGGACAAGGCCAATGACGATCAGATTATCGGTCATTTCGGACTTGGCTTCTACTCTGCATTTATGGTGGCAGATGAGGTTCATATCGACACGCTTTCTTATCAGAAAGATGCAGCACCAGTCCATTGGGAGTGCGACGGCGGCACAGAATTCTCCATGAAAGACGGGGACAGGACTGTGGTCGGCACAGAGATTACGCTGTTTCTCAATGAGGACTGTCTGGAGTTCTGTAATGAGTACAAGGCGAGAGAAGTAATCAAGAAGTACTGCTCATTCATGCCGTATGAGATCTATCTCGAGAAAGCAAATGCACCAGAGGAGTTTGAGACCATAGATCCTGATGACAAGAGAGAGGACGATGTGGTGGTAGAGTCCTTTGAGGAGGAGAAGGAAATTCCGGGGGAGGACGGCGCAGAACCGACGAAGGAAAAGGTGCCAAAGTTAAAGATCAGGAAGCGTCCTGTTCCCCTGAACGAGACACATCCGCTGTGGGCGAAACATCCAAACGAGTGTACGAAAGAAGAGTATATCGACTTCTATCGCAAGGTGTTTGCCGATTACAAGGAGCCGCTTTTTTGGATTCACCTGAATATGGATTATCCATTTAATATGAAGGGTATCCTCTATTTCCCGAAGATCAATATGGAGTATGAGTCCATTGAGGGAACAATAAAACTGTACAACAATCAGGTATTTATCGCAGACAACATCAAGGAGGTTATTCCAGAGTTTCTGCTGCTGTTAAAGGGTGTGATTGACTGCCCGGATCTTCCATTGAATGTATCAAGAAGTGCACTGCAAAACGACGGCTTTGTGACAAAGATCAGCGAGTACATCACCAAGAAGGTTGCCGACAAACTTTCTGGCATGTGCAAGACCGACAAGGAAAATTATGAGAAGTACTGGGATGATATCAGTCCGTTTATCAAGTTTGGCTGCTTGAAGGATGACAAGTTCTGCGAGAAGATGACAGACTATATCCTGTTTAAGAATCTTGATGGCAAGTATCTGACACTTCCCGAATGCCTGGAAGTGAAGAAGATTGATCCAGATGAAGCAGAAAATAACGATCAGAATGAAGCCTCAGCGACAGATGCTGAGACCGGTGAAAAAGTAGAGGCCGAAGTAGTTGACGCAGATGACGCTGCAGCTGAGGACGATGAAGAGAAAGAGGCAAAAGAAAAGATCATATACTATGTCACAGATCTTGTGCAGCAGAGCCAGTATGTGAATATGTTCAAGAAAGCGAACATGGACGCTGTCGTGCTGCCTGACAAGATAGACCAGCCATTTGTATCGCAGCTGGAGTCAAAGAATGAGGGAATTAAGTTTGCACGCATTGATGCAGACCTGACAGACACATTCAAGACAGAGAACTCCAAGGAAGAGGAAGAGGAGCTCAACAAGAAGAGTGAGGAGATTGCAGAAGTATTTAAGAAAGCTGTCAAGAATGAAAATATTACTGTCAGGGTGGAGAAACTCAAAAACGAAGATATTGCTTCCATGATCACAGTTTCTGAGGAATCACGCAGAATGCAGGATATGATGAAAATGTATGCGATGCCAGGCATGGACATGGGCATGATGGGCCGGGAAGGCGAGACATTGGTTCTCAATGCAAACAATGAGCTTGTGTCATATGTGCTGGACAATAAGGAAGGCGAAAATGTGGAGTTGATTTGTGAGCAGCTCTATGATTTGGCGCTGATTCAGCAGGCACCGCTGCAGCCGGAAGCGATGACAAAGTTTGTCAACAGAAGTAATAAAATTATGATGCTCCTGACAAAATAAAAATAACCGGGCAGGTTTTCCTGCCCGGTTATTTTCTATTTATCAGCATCCATTAAATAGAGCTGTGTGATACGATCATTTTCGACAAACCAGGAATCTTTGTCCTTTGTACCTGTCACCTGACAGATTGTTGTGCAGATGCCAAGAGTGGGATTCCACAGATAATCCCGCTCTTCATAGATGCCGATTAACAAATTTCTGTCTACAAGACCTGTAAAACCAAGATCTTTGACAGGCCTTAATCCAAGTTCAAAGCCAAGCCGGGGATTGTACGTAGAGACAATAATGCCTTCCTTAAGAATGTTGCGAATTATCACACTGTCATAACAATTGTGCACGATACCAACCATGTGTATATCACATGCCCGTGTGAGATTTTCATCGCGCAGATCGGTTTGGAGTAGGTATCTTCCGTCTTGCGTTGGAAACGTAAAATTTTCATCTGCCGTATCTGAATAGAGTACGAAACGTCCAACTCCTAAATACATCGCAGGATATTCCCTGCCGCAATACATTACATAAAGTCCTTCGCGGTATTCACCGGTAGAAGTACCTTCAAATTCAAAACGCTCCTTCATATAACTCGCGTCTCCTTTTTGTTTTTGATATCAAAATTTTTGAAAAAAGTAATAAATATTCGGCTTAACTATGTCCATCATATAATATGAAAAACTTGATGGCAAGGGGGTAAGTCAGGCAAAAACAACACCAACACGCTATTTTCATAAAAGTAGAATTTACAACAAAAATATATATATTATAAAATAATAATAAAATTTTAAAAGTATTCGCTGCATTTTAATGATTGAATCAAAATTGATTGATTCTATTATTATATTGAATTAAAATGTATCAACAATAATAAAAGGTGCAATCAATATAATAACAGAGGTTTTTATTTTGATAAACAAATGACAAAACAGGCAAAATGGTATAAAATAACTTGTAAAGGTTAAAAAATAAGAAGAGAAAGAAGGTATGACTGCAGTATGAGACCAAATCCCAGACCACAGGAAATCTACAGACATTTCAAGGGAAATATTTACCAGATCATAACCTTGGCGCGCCATTCCGAAAATGGTATAAAGATGGTGGTGTACCAGCAGCTTTATGCGCCGTATGAGGTTTATGTGCGTCCGCTTGAGATGTTTATGAGCAGAATAGACACCAGAAAATATCCCAATGAGAAACAGATCTATCGCTTTGAAAAATTGGACATCAGGGGTGAGGAGGGCGCAGAGAATGCAATGGAAACATCAGCGGCACTCAACAGGAGTCTAAAGAAAGAGGAAAGCGCATCAGTGGACAGTGCGGGTGCAGTGGAAACAACGGAAAAGAAATCTGACAGCGAAGCGGATTTTGCACTTGACGCGGGTCTTGTCGCGTTTCTGGACGCAGAATCCTATGAGAAAAAACTTCAGATACTCAGTTCACTTCATCCGAGAATAACAGATGCTATGATTGACACCATGGCGGTGAGTCTCGACACGGAAGTCAAAGAAGGGGATATTGAAATGCGATATAATGAAATCAAAAACTGTCTCCTGACGATGGAGCGTTTTGAGTGCAATCGTCTCAGGTCATAAAAGAATGGAGTATTTATTATGAAAGTATTATCAATCGTGATACCTTGCTATAATTCGGCGGCATATATGCGCAAATGTATTGATTCTCTGCTTCCAGGTGGCGAGGATGTGGAGATTATCATCGTCAATGACGGTTCCAGTGACAATACACCGGATATTGCAGAGGAGTACCGGGAGCGTTTTCCGGGGATTATAAAGGTCGTAAACAAGACAAACGGTGGTCATGGTTCCGCTGTAAATGCCGGGATTGAGCACGCCAGAGGACTTTATTTTAAGGTGGTAGACAGTGATGACTGGGTGAGTCAGAGTGCGTATATACAGATTCTGGACAAACTCAAAGACCTCCTGCAGAGCGGGAAATCTATTGACATGCTGATCAGCAATTTCGTCTACGAGAAAGAGGGCGAGAAGCGCAAGAAGGCTATGAAATATCATCATGCCTTACCCCGGGATGAGATCTTTACCTGGAAAGATGTGCGTCATTTCCGGGTGGGGCAGTATATTCTCATGCATGCGGTGATCTACAGGACAAATTTGCTGCGGGATTGTGGATTAAAACTTCCAGAGAACACCTTTTATGTGGATAACATTTTTGTGTTTGAGCCGCTTCCGTATGTAAAGACAATGTATTATATGGATGTAAATTTCTATCGTTATTTTATCGGACGAGCAGATCAGTCTGTCAATGAACAGGTGATGATCGGAAGAATTGATCAGCAGATTAAGGTGAATAAACTGATGGTAGACTACTACGTGGATGAAAAACAGCATATTTTGTCGAACGGCAAAGTGCGGAAATATATGGTCAACTACCTTGATATTATTACGACAGTATCCTCTGTATTGTTGATTCGATCCGATCTGGAAGAAAATCTTGAGAAGAAAAAGGAGCTCTGGCATTATATCAAGACGAAGGACAAGCTGCTGTGGGCGCGTCTGCGCATGGGACTTCTCGGAAATGCGATGAATCTTCCAGGAAAGATCGGGAGAAAGATTACGGTGGACGGGTACAAGATTTGTCAGCGAATTTTTCATTTTAATTAGTTCTTGTAAAATCACAGAAAAACAGTTATACTAAAACGGATTATATAAATATTCAAATACGGAGGAAGGATTCATGTATTCACTTGATGAAGTAAGAAATGTAGATCCCCAGATAGCAGATGCCATTGTGGCAGAACAGGAGAGACAGAACAGCCATATCGAGCTGATTGCCTCCGAGAACTGGGTTAGTAAGGCAGTTATGGCAGCAATGGGAAGCCCGTTGACCAATAAGTATGCAGAAGGATATCCGGGAAAGAGATATTATGGCGGTTGTGACTGCGTGGATATCGTGGAAAATCTTGCCATTGAGCGGGCAAAAGAGCTGTTTGGATGTGATTATGCAAATGTTCAGCCGCATTCTGGCGCACAGGCGAATATGGCAGTACAGTTTGCCGTGCTGCAGCCAGGCGATACGATTATGGGCATGAATCTTGACCATGGCGGACATCTCACACATGGCTCTCCTGTCAATATGTCCGGCAAATATTTTCATGTAGTGCCTTACGGTGTGGATGATAACGGTTTTCTTGACTATGATAAGATGCGGGAGCTGGCATTGGAGTGCAAGCCTAAGATGATTATTGCAGGTGCAAGTGCATATGCCAGAACGATTGATTTTAAGCGTTTTAGAGAAGTGTGTGATGAGGTTGGCGCTGTCCTTATGGTCGACATGGCACATATTGCGGGTCTGGTGGCAGCAGGACTGCATCCGAATCCTGTTCCGTATGCGGACGTCGTGACAACAACGACGCACAAGACATTGAGAGGTCCTCGCGGCGGTTTGATTCTTGCAAACAAAGAGGCTGCAGAGAAGTACAACTTCAACAAAGCAATCTTCCCAGGGATTCAGGGAGGACCGCTCATGCATGTGATTGCGGCGAAAGCTGTCTGCTTCCAGGAAGCGCTCGGTGAAGCGTTCAAAACATATCAGCAGCAGATTGTCAAAAATGCGCAGGCGCTTTGCAGCGGATTGATCAGCAGGGACATCAAGATTGTTTCAGGTGGTACGGACAATCATCTGATGCTTGTGGACCTCACAACATATGATCTTACAGGTAAGGCGGTCGAGAAGCTGATGGATGAGGCACACATTACCTGTAATAAAAATACGATTCCAAACGATCCGAAGTCACCGTTTGTCACAAGTGGTATCAGACTCGGAACGCCGGCTGTCACGAGCCGCGGCATGAAGGAAGAGGATATGGATCAGATCGCAGAGGCAATCGCTATGGTCATCAAGGAGCAGGAAGGCGGCATAGCGGGCGCAAGAGCGATCGTGCAGTCGCTTACGGATAAGTACCCGTTAATCTAAATTATGAATGACGAAAAGAAAAACAGAGAGAAAAGAAGACGCAGACGCCTGAAAAATCAGATTTTGGCTTATCTGATGCTGCTCATTATCATTGCGCTGATAGTGGCAGCAGGATACTATGGTGTAAAATGCGTCATGAATTACATGAGTGATTACAGTGATAAGGTAAGCAGAGTGATAGAAGAGGCAGAATCCAGTTTGGCAGCGGAACAGGAGAGTGAGCCGTATATTGAGGAAGTGCAGAGCAGCAGTGTGCAGAATCATGAGGGTTTTTCGTCGCCTGTGGATACAGACTTGCTTCATTCGCTGATTGAATCCCTGCTGAGTGATATGACGACAGAGGAGATGGTTGCAGGGCTGTTCATCGTATCGCCGGAAGCCATCACAGGTGTTGGGACGGCAGTGCAGGCAGAGGAAGGCACGAAAGCGGCAATCATGGAGAATCCAGTAGGAGGACTTGTATATGCGCCAAAAAATTTTAGCTCGTCAGAACAATTCACCACGATGATTACCAATACAAGAAGTTATGCCAAATATCCTTTATTTACGATTGTGCAGGCTGAGTGTGGTACATCGGACTACGGATTGGAGACAACAGCCAAAGCGTCAGAGCTTACAGATACTGACAGTGTTGTGCAGGTATATAAAACCATCGCATCCGGGCTTGCATCGTATGGTATCAATATGAACCTTGCGCCAGTGGCAGAGATTGTGCCGGAGGAAGGAGAGCCATCACTCCAGGAAAGAACTTTTGGATCAGATGCCTCGGTGGCAGCACCGCTTGTGAATGCGGCAGTACAGGCACAGCAGGAAGTGGAAGTGAGCGCAGTTTTGCAAAAGTTTCCAGGCGCGGCAGCCGGATCAAAATCCCTGGAAGAACTCAAAAACAGCGAATTTGTTGTATATGATATGGCAATAAATAATGGTGTGGACTGTATCATGGTGTCGCATATACCAGTAAACAGTGTAACAGGTGATGAAACGCCATCTTCTTTGTCATCAGTTATGATCAATGATGTGCTCAGAAATACACTGGGGTTTAATGGAGTGGTAATGACAGATGCACTTGACGACAGTGCCATCACTGGCAGCTATAACTCTGCTGAGGCTGCTGTGGCCGCTATACAGGCTGGCGC
Source organism: uncultured Lachnospiraceae bacterium (assembly GCA_947178145.1). GTDB lineage: Bacteria > Bacillota > Clostridia > Lachnospirales > Lachnospiraceae > COE1. The sequence continues at coordinate 20,247 of CAMWXE010000052.1, forward strand.
GGATCTTCTCTTATCACCTGAAAATTACCAGGAGGCATATGAGGGGGTTTTACAGGCAGTCACAGACGGTACGATTACGAAGGAGCGTATTCATGACTCGCTCTATCGGATATATAGTGTTAAATACAAAAATGTAATAGATACGTTATAAAAATAGTTGACAAACGATCGGCAGTGTAGTATAATATATCTTGTTCGTAAGGAAATGCGAACAAGATATATATGCGATAGTGGCGTAGTTGGTAACGCGCGACCTTGCCAAGGTCGAGACCGCGGGTTCGAGCCCCGTCTATCGCTTTATAAAAGCTTATAACTGCAAGGTCTCAAGGCAGTTATAAGCTTTTGTTTTTGGTGGAAATATTTTGTTTCAATCAGAAGGGGAAAGGAAATGGGAAGATGGATAATTCAGAATTGACGAAGCGGCCAGTGTATATTGTTGGACATAAGAATCCTGATACCGATTCAATCTGTTCTGCGATTGCATATGCATATCTGAAAAATCAATGTGACAGTACCAACGAGTATGTACCAGCAAGAGCAGGGCAGGTAAATCAGGAGACACAATATGTACTTAATGCCTTTCATACAGATCCGCCTGTCTATCTCCACGATGTTATGACCGATGTCAGGGATATCGATATGAATGATGTGGAGGGCGTTACAGAGGATGTATCGCTCAAAAAAGCATGGCATCTGATGCGGGACAGAGGGGATGTCACAGTACCTGTTATCGCACAGAAAAAATTGACAGGTATTATCACAATCGGTGACATTGCCAATGCGTATATGGATGTGTATGACAATGGAATCCTGTCAAGGGCCAGAACGTCCTACAAAAATATTTTAGAGACGCTGGATGCAGAAATGATTGTGGGAGATGCGAGCGGCTGTTTTGAGAGTGGGGAAGTGGTCATAGCGACAGCAAACCCGGATGTGCTGGAGGATTACATACACCCTGGAGACATGATTCTCCTCGGAAACCGATATGAGACACAGCTGTGTGCGATTGAGATGGGGGCTTCCTGCGTCGTGGTCACGATGGGGGCAAAGATTTCAAAGACCATACAGATATTTGCCAAAGAGCACAACTGTATCCTGATTAGTACGCCATATGATACGGCGACCGTTGCGAGGCTGATCAACCAGAGTATGCCAATTGGTTATTTTATGAGGCGCGATAAGCTGACTACTTTTAAGATTACAGACAAGACGGAGAGCATCAAGGCGATTATGAAAAAGAAACGGTATCATGATTTCCCGGTGCTTGATGAGGAGGAGAACTATATCGGTATGGTTTCCCGCCGTACATTATTAAATCTGCGCAAGAAACAGCTGATTTTAGTTGACCACAACGAACTTTCACAGACGGTTGACGGGATTGAGGCAGCAGATATTTTGGAGATTATAGACCACCACAGAATCGGTACGCTGGAAACTGTTTCACCAGTATTTTTCAGAAATCAGCCACTTGGCTGCACAGCGACGATTATCTATCAGATGTATCAGGAAAAAGGAATTGAAATTCCGAAGAATATAGCAGGTCTGATGATGTCTGCAATTATTTCTGACACGCTGATGTTTCATTCACCGACAGTCACCGAGGTGGATAAGGCTGCGGCGGAGAAACTTTCTGAGATATGCGAAGTGGAGATTGAGGAGTTTGCGATTGATATGTTTGGTGCGGGCAGCAATCTGGGCGATAAGACCGCGGAGGAGATCTTTAATCAGGATTATAAGAATTTCTCCGTGAATGGATTTGCGTTCAGCGTGGGACAGATCAATTCAATGAACAGTATCGAGCTTGAGGAGATCAAGGAGAAGATAGAGCCTTATATCAAAGAACAGATGCCAGGTCTTCCCGTTGAGATGTGCTTCTTTATGCTGACCAATATTGTGTATGAAAAAACCGAACTCCTGTGCTTTGGCGAGAGGGCGAGAGAATTGGTCAGGACGGCATTCAAGCTGCCAAAGACACAGAAAAAGTTCGAATTGAAAAATCTTGTGTCGAGAAAGAAACAATTGATTCCGGCGTTTGTGTCTGTATTGCAGCAGTGGGAGAAATAATAGAAAGTGATAAAAATGCCACAAGAGGTAAATTCTGTGGCATTTTTATATTTGAATAAAGTTTCTTTGAATAAAATAGAAAATGGATAATTCTCTTCTATAAAGGAGATTCCAGAGAGAGGAGAAAAAGAAGGTTAATATGAAAAAATTTTTGGAAAATATAGATAAAAGAGTTGTCGCTGTTTTAGGCGGAATGATAGTGATGGCAGCAGGAATTCCGTATCTGCTGCTTGGGGAAAATGTGGTAGTCAATTTCCACGATCAGCTAGATGGTGAAATTCTTGGATATATCTTGCATGCAAAATATCTTTTTACTGGAGTGGACAGTTATCCAGAGATGATGAATGGCATCTCCAAAAACGGTTTTTTTCCACCTTCGCCACTGTGGATTCTGTTTTATAAGATATTGCCGCCTGTTGTGGCATATGATTTTTGCCAAATTTTTTGTATGCTGACTGCCTATTTGGGAATGTATATATGTCTGGAAAGGCTGGTGGAAAACTCCTATATAGCTGTTTTTTGTGCAATATTATTTGCCTATCTTCCTCTTTTTTCAGTCTATGGACTTTGTCAGTATGGGCAGCCGCTTTTATTTTATGCCTTTTATTTGTTATATACCGGAAAACACAGATTGTGCGCATTGGGAGTTGTCGTTTTGTATGCGTTCACATCCTCCCTTGTACTTGTAGGATATGCAGTGCTGGGCTTTTGCGGCTTATATTTGCTGTGGCTTCTGTGCAAACGCAGATTGTGGGATCACAAGTGGTTTTTGATGGGATGGATCGCGCTGCTTTGCTGCTATGTCGCAGTGAATTATGAATTACTTTTACAAATCTTTGGGGTTGGCAGGCAGAGGAAAAGTCATAAGGAAATTATTCTGCGCAGTGGGAAAAACATATTAAAATCATTTTGTACTGTGTTTTACAAAGGGACACTCCACACGCCAACCCATCAGCAGGTCATTGTGCTGTTTTCTGTGGTTGTTCTTCTTGTCGGCTTGATTTTATATAAGCAGCTGGATGGCCGAAAGCTTGTGGCGTATCATTTCCTGGTGAGTGGATTTTGTTTTAATATATTTTGTGCGTTGTTTTACGCTTTATATCAGTCGGAGTTCGTCGCGCAGTGGCGCAACCAGATTGGTGGAGTGGTCAAGGAATTTCAGATTGATCGAATATATTGGCTTTCTGTTTCTGTGTGGTATATTCTTCTGGGACTTAGCTTGTATTTGGCTTGGGAATGGATTGGCCAGTGGCGGGAGGAGAGAAATCGTATTGCCACAACAGTTGGCATTGTCTGTATGATGCTTGCCTTGTGCGCTTCTGCAGCCACCACATTCTATTATAGCGACTTGAACAAAAATCTGCACAGACTGCGGCTGGGGGAAGCATACAAACAAATGACATGGAGAGATTTCTATGCTCCAGATGTTTTCTCGCAGATTGATAATTTTATAGGACGGGAAAAATCATCTTATCGAACGCTCAGTTTTGGGATATGTCCTGCAGCGCCACTCTACAATGGTTTTTATTGTCTGGATGGATATTCCAATAATTATGATTTGTCTTATCTGTATCAGTTTCGGAAAATTATCGAGGGAGAACTCAGGAAAGATGCGTCCCTAAAACAATATTATGATGCGTGGGGCTGTCGATGTTATGTGCTTAGTGCGGAGCTCGGCATTAACAATTATCTGATTGCGAAGGGCAGCAATACAGCTATTCATGAACTTTCCATCAATGTGGTATGTGCGAAAGAAATGGGTGCGAAATATCTCTTTTCTGCACTCAGGATTCCCAATGCACAGGAATTGGGAATCAAACTGATGCGTGAAGAACCTTTTGAGACAGCAGATAGTTATTATTCCATTTATTTATATGAATTGTAAAGGACTGATTGCTGAATGATATTTTTATGAAGCTTTGCCAATATTTTAAGCAGAGTAAAAAAATTCCCTGGAACACATAATTGAATTCCAGGGAGTTTAGATATTACTGCGGAAGATGGGACTTGAACCCACACGTCGTTACCGACACAAGATCCTTAGTCTTGCCTGTCTGCCAATTCCAGCACTTCCGCATTTGGTATATAGCAATAATCGACAATCAAAAATGATTGGTGACCATTCGCAAGATATATGATATCACTACACCTCTGACTTGTCAACAGATTTTTTGCAAATATTTAAATTTTTAAAATTAAGGAAATTGCACTGATTTGATTGACAGGATGCGCTGATTGTGGTATTATATTTTTCGGTAATGACAATTGAAGAATTGCACTTGCTGCTATAGCACAGTCGGTAGTGCGCAACATTGGTAGTGTTGAGGTCACCGGTTCGATTCCGGTTAGCAGCTTAAAAAAGAATATCCTTTCGGATATTCTTTTTTTATCGTGCTGGTTAATCTGTATCAGATACTGGTTCTGTAGGTGCTACAGGAGTTGGAGGTGCTGCAGTAGCGTCACCAGCTCGTTGCTGCATTTCGAATATTTGCATCTGCAGAACTTCCTGTGCATTTGGCGCTGTCATAAAAGTACTGTCATGAGGACATAATTGTGTGTTTTCAGTAGTTTCCGTTTCTGGCAGACTCGTGAGAGCAGAGGCGAGATTATTGTCTTGGAGTCGCGCAGGAATCTGTTCAATGATAGATGCCTGCTTGAAAGGACATTCCTCAGTAGCCGTAAGCCCGCAGTACATACAAGTATTTGAAAAATAATGCACATCACAGTATTCTGTGGGAACAGTACCCTCTGCAAAATATTCCGTCTTGACACAACCCTCGCTATCACACACACCCGCGATGGGGAGTTTACCCGATTTGGAACAAATCGAAGCTGTGACAATACCGTTTGCCATAGGAAATGACTTATATTCGAGGTCTGCATGGATTCTTGACATGACAGCCTTCCACATGGTCTTAGACAGATTTTTCTCCGCTGAGGTCGTCATGCTTACATTGTTGTCATAGCCAGTCCATGTTGTGGCGGTGTAGTATGGTGTAAAACCAGAGAACCATACATCCTTATAATCGGAGGTCGTGCCTGTCTTTCCTGCAATGGCCATGTTGCCGAAATTGACGGAGCCGCCAGTACCTGTGGTGACAACATCTACCATGGCGCTTGTGAGCAGCCACGCAGTCGTTTGCTTGATCACTTGCGTGGACTCTGGTGCAGTGTTATCGATTAAAACATTTCCATCATGGTCGAGAATCTTTGTATATAATTTGGGTTTGATATAAGTCCCCTGATTGGCGATTGTGGCATAGGCAGCGTTTAATTCCAGATTGGTAACACCGTCAGTGATGCCGCCAAGTGCGAGAGGCTGTCCGATATCGGACACAATAGTGCCATCTTTTTCAACACGCTTTTCGACCAGTGTTGTAAATCCAAAATTCTGCAAATAATCAAATCCAAGCTGCGGAGAGATCTGTGTAAGTGTCTTAACGGCCACAACGTTTGCTGACTGTGCGATACCGTAACGAAGACTCAAAAGACCCCGATAATTGCTTCCCCACCAGTTTCTTACGGGTCGTCCACCAGTATAGTTAAAGGGTGCGTCATTCTGCACGTCAGCAAGCGTCAGACCAGCGCTGTCAAGTGCAGGAGCATACGTTGAGACAACTTTAAATGTGGAGCCTGGCTGTCTGGTAGTATTAGTGGCCCTGTTGAGGGTGCGGCTTGCCTCTTTCGTGCCACGGCCGCCTACCAGGGCGACGATATATCCAGTGGACTGATCCTCGACAGTGATAGATACTTGCGGCTGTGGTGTCAGAGTGATACGCTCACTTTCCACCTTGTCCCCTTCAGCCATCACATCATGTTTGTAAGCTTCGATGGCTTCGTATGCCTCATCCTGTGTGGCGTAGATCAGATTGAAGGATGCATTCTGCTCTCTGTAATGTGCTCGGAACATCTCAGTGCTGTGGTTTTCCTTTTCGCCGTTTGCTTTTTCGATGGTGAGCACATAGTTCAGATACCATTTGGTATTTTGGGGATAATTCTCCTCATTTTCGTACACTTCGTCACAGATTGCCTGAATGTCAGGGTCTTGTGTTGTGTAAATGCTCAAACCGCCGCTAAACAAAAGCCTGTGTGCCTGGGTTTCGTTGAATCCCTTTATTTCCATGAGATCTGCAATTACCTGCTCTGTAACCTCGTCTACAAAGTATGTATAGACGGAATTGATCTCGGTCTCCTCATTTACTGCTAAAATGCGGCTGTATACATCGTCAGCCATCGCCTGATCATACTCAGCCTGTGTGATATACCCCTGCTCTTTCATATTTTCAAGAACAATATCACGTCTTGTCTTATTGGAATCAGGGTGAGAGATCGGATTGTATCTGGAAGGATTCGATGTGGTAGCAGCAATAACAGCACATTCCGAAAGTGTGAGCTGATATGGCTGTTTGTTAAAATAACGCAGAGCGGCAGCTTTAACTCCCAGAGTGTTTTGCCCCAGGTTGATTGTATTCATGTAGATTTCCAGTATTTGTTCCTTTGACATTTTCTTTTCCAGCTCAAGTGCAAGGTACTGTTCCTGAATCTTACGCTTTATCTTTTGAATTTCACTCTCATTGGTCCAATTGTCAAAGACATTGTTTTTGATGATTTGCTGCGTAATAGTGGATGCTCCCTGTGAGAGTTCTCTGTCGCGTAGTGCGATAAGACCAGCGCTCAAGATACGCTTGATGTCGATGCCATTGTGTTCATAAAAACGTTGGTCCTCGATCGCGACAAAAGCATCGCAGAGGTACTGAGGAATTTTGTCAATTGTCTCAGAGCTTCTGTTAGAATTGGCGGCTACCAGCCTTGTCAATTCGTTGCCCTTAGCGTCATAGACAACCGTGGCAAAGCCCTGTGGAAGAACCGCCGCAGGATCCACGTCGGGCGCGCAGCTCAAGATTCCCTTGAACGCACCGATTCCAAAACACACACCGACAATCATCAGCGACAAGGTGCCAATCAGTATGATTTTAAGCATAGAGACAAAGAAAAATTTTTGGAATTTTATAGATTTTGAAGTAAGGGATTTTTGGACTTTTGCAACTCCTCTTTTCCCGTAATTCATAGGATCACCTCCGTAAAATGTTGTATTATATGAAATTTCATTCTACTCATTATAACAAATTACTATGTGCAAATAAAGGATTTTTTTGAGAGTTTACATAGAATTTATATATTTGCTGCTAGCTATATGTCCATCGAAGTAGAGGTACTTATGTAAAAAGCTACTGTTCAGACAGGGCTCTTCGAGCCACGTGAAAAAACATTCCAGTAACAAAAAACAAGATAATAATAGTTTATCCGATAGTTTACTTTTTATACAGACTTGAGTTATGATAGAGTGAGATTGTGTAAAATTTGTAGAGGGGGGCCGACATGGAAAGGGATATTAACAGCCAGGAATACGAAGATTATTTGCTGCTCATAAAAGGGGCCGAGGCGGAGCTTGTGGAAAAAAAGTCAAGATTTATAGCGACAGTTCGTCCTGTCACAAGCGAAGAGGAGGCAGCAGCTTTTATCGAGGAGATGAAAAAGAAATACTATGATGCGAGACACAATTGTTCCGCATTCGTGATAGGAAGTACAGCGCAGATTACTAGAAGCAGCGACGATGGAGAGCCGAGTGGTACAGCAGGGCGGCCTATGCTGGAGGTGCTTCTGGGGAGTGAGATCAGAAATATTGCTGCGGTAGTTACACGATACTTTGGAGGTACACTTCTGGGAACGGGTGGTCTTGTACGGGCATACTCGGGAGTGTTGAAGGAGGCGCTTGCAAAGTGTGAGACAGCACGCCAGCATTTTGGAGTTCGATTCAGGATCAAGGCGGATTACAATGCGGTCGGAAAGATCCAGTATATTCTTGCCAGTAAAAATATCAATATCGAGGATAGCGTCTATGCGGCAGATGTAGAAATGACGGTCATAGCGCCGATTGAGGAGTATGACCGCCTGTGTAAAGAGCTCGTGGAAGCGACAAGCGCCCGCGCAAAGATAGCGGAAATCGAGCGATTGTATTATTTTATTTGAATAACGTTGTTTATTTTTCTGTCGATTTTTGCCGGACAGGCAGCGTTTTCGTCCTGCAGAGTTGTCAGCGGTTTAGTCATCCTGGCTCAGAGATGCGCGATACTCCTACAAAGATTTCAGATATTTTGTACCACGTGGGGTAGTCTACAATCCCTGTGGGAGCAAGACCGAAAATACGCTGGAATGTACGGACTGCGTCGGCAGTGGCAGTGCCAAAGATGCCGTCCTCAACGATGCGAGGGATCGCAGGATAGTTTTGCGCAATGCGGTTTAATTGCTGCTGCATCTGCAGGACTTTTTGTCCTGAAGAACCGATCGTCAGGTCATAGCCTGGCCACGACGAGGGAACACCGGATATGTAGGTGGTAGAGTTGATATACATATCGTTTCCATAATAATAACGGATGATTTCGATCGGCGTGTATCCCTGGTCTCCAAGGTATTTGCTTCCCCACTGGGAGAGCCCATCGCAGGTCGTGCGATTTCCGTCGCAGTAAGAAGTAAAGATCGGTTGGCGCACACCTGGACGCGACAGGAAGTTTGAGAAGATAGAGTCCACAATGCGGCTGATATTTTCATAGATATTTCTGCCATGAATCCACTTCTGGTCGTAGGCTGTGGAAGAAGTGATGGTGAAGTTGTAGCCCTGGTTCCGATACCACTCCGTATATACTCGATTTAGCGTAAACGACATGATCGCAAGTGTGTTGGCATAGATCGTGTTTTCCGGCCACGTCGCATAAATTTCGGACGACACAACATTTTTGATATAGTCTGTATAACGCACATAATAGTTTTTGGCAGTAGAGTCCTGAGGGACACCATCATGTACGATGATATATTCCGGAATGACAACGCGGCTTAGGACGATTTCACCGCTCTCATCCATGGGTTTGATCTCGTCCTCGGGTATTTTGGGTGGGTATTCGCCATATAATGTATGGTCGGGTATGATGATATCTTCTTCGGTCTCTCCCGGAGGCTCTATCTCAAGTGGATTCATGGTGACTGGCTGAATCGCCGTGACATCAGGGAGGATCTCTGTGCCAGAGATATATACTGGTTCATATCCCGGTGCTGTGACAGAGATATTGTATTCTGAGTAGGGCTGTACATCACTGATCTCGGTGCTGTAAGACAGATTCGGGGCAGGAAGCGAGATCGTGGAGGTCTGTCCGGAGTCGTTGGTAGTAAGTGTCTGCACGACAGAGTCAGGATCACCAGAGTAAGATATTGTGATAGTGGCATTATCTATGGGGATAAAGCCCAGCGATGATGTAACGCTTATGGTTAAATCTCCAGAATAAGCCGGGGTTTCGGCTTTCATGATATTAGACATAAAAATCCCCTGCATATGTTTTTAATAATATATGCAGGGGATTTCGGTGTGTTACAGATGCTATTTTTTCATGCTGGCTCTCTTTCTGAGTGTAGGATCCAAGATCTTTTTGCGAATGCGGAGACTTTCGGGTGTCACTTCAAGAAGTTCGTCCGTATCGATAAAGTCAAGCGCCTGTTCCAGACTTAAAATTCTGGGCGGAGTCAGACGCAAGGCCTCGTCAGCACTGGAGGAACGTGTGTTTGTAAGCTGCTTTTTCTTGCATACATTGAGTTCGATATCTTCGCCTTTTCCGTTCTGTCCGACAACCATGCCAGAGTAAACCTTCTCGCCAGGTCCGATAAATAAAGTACCGCGCTCCTGAGCATTGTACAGACCATAGGTGATTGCCTCACCCGCTTCAAATGCGATCAGGGAACCCTGTTTGCGGTACTGGATATCGCCCTTGTATGGTCCATAGCCGTCAAATATTGTATTTAAGATGCCATTTCCTTTTGTGTCCGTCATAAACTCGCCGCGGTATCCAATCAATCCGCGTGATGGGATAGAGAATTCCAGACGGGCATAACCGCCGCTTGCTTTACCCATATTCTGCAGTTCGCCCTTTCGCTGGCTGAGCTTCTCGATGACAGAGCCAGAAAATTCCTCGGGAACATCCACATAAGCAAGCTCCATCGGTTCCAGCTTTTTGCCGTCTTCGTCTGACTTATACAATACCTCTGCCTTGCTGACAGCAAACTCAAATCCTTCGCGGCGCATATTCTCGATTAATACAGAGAGATGCAGCTCGCCGCGCCCGGAGACCTTGAAGGAATCAGCGCTCTCTGTCTCCTCGACGCGCAGCGATACGTCTGTGTTGAGCTCACGAAAAAGTCTGTCGCGCAGATGGCGGCTGGTCACATATTTTCCCTCCTGCCCGGCGAGCGGCGAATCATTTACGATAAACTGCATGGCAATCGTAGGCTCGCTGATCTTCTGGAAAGGAATGGGAACCACATGGTCGACGGCGCAGAGCGTATCGCCGATATGGATATCTGAGATGCCGGAGACTGCAACAATCGAACCGATTCCGGCTTCTTTTACCTCCACTTTGTTCAGTCCGTCAAACTCATAGAGCTTGCTGACTTTAACTTTTTTCTGCTTGTCCGGTTCATGGTGGTTACAGATGATGACTTCCTGATTGACAGCGATTGTGCCATTGTCAACCTTGCCTACACCGATGCGTCCGACATATTCATTGTAATCGATGGTGCTGATCAACACCTGTGTCCCTGCCCCGGGATCGCCTTCTGGTGCCGGGATATAGTCAAGAATCGTCTCGAACAGCGGCGTCATGTCAACACCCATTCCATCTTCCTCCAAAGATGCAACACCTGTCTTGGCAGAGGCGTATACGAAAGGGCAGTCAAGCTGGGAATCGTCTGCGTCGAGTTCCAGAAAGAGCTCCAGAACTTCTTCGACAACCTCAGAAGGACGCGCCTCTGGGCGGTCTATCTTATTGATGCAGACGATGACAGGAAGCTTGAGCTCGAGTGCTTTTCTAAGCACAAATTTTGTCTGTGGCATAGCACCCTCAAACGCGTCAACGACAAGGATAACACCGTTTACCATCTTGAGGACACGCTCTACCTCGCCGCCGAAGTCGGCATGGCCTGGTGTGTCAATGATGTTGATCTTTGTATTTTTATACGTAACAGCTGTATTTTTTGATAATATTGTAATGCCGCGCTCGCGCTCAATGTCGTTGGAATCCATGATGCGCTCGGCGACCTCCTGATTCTCGCGGAACACGCCGCTCTGCTTTAACAGTTCGTCCACAAGCGTCGTTTTGCCGTGATCGACATGGGCAATGATGGCTACATTTCTGACATCTTCTCTTTTCTGTATCATATCAATAAATCCTCCATAATATATATCTCCTCAAACACGCCAAAATAGTATAGCACTAACATATCTATTTTGCAATGTTAAAAAAACATTTCTACGGCATTTCTCAAAATATTGCTTAATCGGATAAAGATACCTGTCAAATGGTGCCAAATCCTGTCAAAACGCTTAGAATAAGCGCTTTTCCTGCGATATTTCAAGCTTTATTTACCGTATAAAGTAGCATATGATTTAACTACAAGAACGAAGGGAGAATGAAAAGAATGCAAGAAACTTTGAAGACAAAAAACGGGTATCATGAGCAGGTTATTGAAAACAATCAGGTAACAGTTATGGGAGAAATCGTTAGTGAGTTCTCATTCAGCCATGAAATCTTTGGCGAGGGCTTCTATATGGTTGACATTCAGGTGGCAAGGCTGTCTGAGTCCATGGATATTATACCAGTGATGATTTCGGAGAGACTGCTCGATGTAAGCGGAGACTACAGAGGCATGATGGTGGTGGTGAATGGTCAGTTCCGTTCTTACAATAGGCATGAGGAGCATAAAAATAAACTGGTTCTCTCTGTATTTGCAAGAGAGATTGAGTTTGTCGAGGAAATCAGTGAGAACATCAAAACGAATCAGATCTTCCTTGATGGTTATGTGTGCAAGGAACCTGTATATAGAAAGACTCCTCTTGGACGCGAGATTGCGGACCTGCTGCTGGCAGTTAACCGTCCATATGGCAAATCGGATTATATTCCGTGTATCTGCTGGGGAAGAAATGCCCGCTATGCTTCCAATTTTGAGGTGGGGGAGCGCTGTCTGGTGTGGGGGCGTATTCAGTCAAGAGAGTATATGAAGAAACTTTCGGAGGATGAGCTGGAAAAGAGGATTGCTTATGAGGTCTCTGTCAGCAAGCTTGAGCTTCCGGAGGACGATGAGGAAGCGTTGTAATTAAAACATAAAATAGAAATGAATAAAATCTAAGTTGCAAAATCCTGTCTGTTGTGATATCATGTTCGAAGTGACGATTGTTTATATCTGCACCAAAAACATCGCAGTTATGTTATAAGGAAGGTATAAGTCTATGGAAAAAGGATTAATACAGGTATACAGTGGTGATGAGCATGGTAAATCTGCGGCAGCGCTTGGGAGAGCTATTCAGGTAGCGAGTGCAGGCAAAGATGTGGTAATTATCAATTTTCTGAAGGGCAACCAGAATGAGGAATTCCTGAAAAGGATGGAGCCAGAGATTAAGATTTTCTGTTTTGAGAAAAGTGCGGAGGAATTTGCACAGCTTTCGGATGCGCGCAAGCAGGAGGAGAGCTATAATATCAAAAACGGTCTGAATTTTGCCAAAAAAGTTCTTACAACTGGCGAATGCGGTCTGCTGATTCTGGATGGGGTGCTTGGACTGATTGATAATGGTATCATAACAATGGAGGATTTAAGCCATATTCTGGAGGCGAGATCTGAGGATGTGGACATTATTCTGACAGGGATACGACTCAATGACGAGGTATGTCAGCTGGCAGACGAGATTTTTAGGATAGAGGAAGTCAATTATAAGATATATTGATTGGACACCAATAAAGGAGCTGCCACAGGCTCCTTTGTTTCTATACGGGCAAATATATTGGTTGACAGTGAACACAATAAGATATATAATGAAGAAACATAAAAGAAGACTGAAAGATTAGGTAGAGGTTGCGTTTTTTATCAGTACCTTTTATCAGGTGTCAGGCACCATTTACATAGAAGGGAAAGGAAAAGACGCCGAAAGCGGGAGTCGCCTGAGGGCTTTTTGCTTGGGCATGTGGTTAAGAGCTGCATGACTGTCATCAAGTAGATGGAGAGCTATCCTTATCAGCCAGATCCGGTGGGGCCGGGGAAGGGGATTTTGTGAGGATATGATGCCGACCGTCTAGCGAGTAGATGATCGGTATTTTTTTTGGAAAAATAATTATTTTAAGGAGGATTACATATGTCTATATTTAAAGGAGCTGGCGTTGCGATTGTCACACCGATGAAACCGGATGGTGAGGTGAATTATGAGGTATTTGCAAAGTTGATTGAGTTCCAGATTGCGAACGAGACGGATGCGATTATTGTATGTGGTACGACAGGTGAGGCGTCAACCCTCAGCCATGAGGAACATCTGGAGTGTATCCGCTTCTGTGTGGAGAAAGTCAATAAGAGAATCCCTGTGATTGCGGGAACAGGTTCAAACTGCACACAGACGGCGATCTATCTCTCGCAGGAAGCCGAGAAGGCGGGGGCTGACGGACTGCTTCTGGTGACGCCCTATTACAACAAGGCTACGCAGAAGGGGTTAAAAGAACATTTTAAATTGATTGCAGAGTCTGTTCATATTCCGATTATCCTGTACAACATTCCAGGAAGAACCGGCGGCGTAAACCTTCTTCCAGAGACGATTGTTTCCCTGTGTGAGGAGGAGTCCAATATTGTGGGAGTGAAGGATGCGACAGACAACTTTATCCAGTATGCAAAGCTAATGGCGCTTGCAAAGGGAAAAGTGGATGTCTACTCTGGAAATGACAATCAGATTGTACCATTTTTGTCGCTCGGCGCAAAAGGTGTTATTTCTGTACTGTCCAACATCGCACCACAGCAGACACATAATATTTGCGCGAAATATTTTGCGGGAGAGGTTGAGGAGAGTGCCAGACTGCAGCTTGAAGCGATTGAGTTGATCACGGCTCTGTTCAGTGAGGTAAATCCGATACCTGTCAAGAAAGCGATGAATCTGATGGGACTGGAGGCAGGAACATTGAGACGGCCGCTGACAGAGATGGAGGATGCAAACGCTGCAAAGCTTGAGACTGCGATGAAGAATTACGGTATTTTGTAAAAAATAAAGATATGGAATAGCTACGAAAGGACACGATAAGAGATGACAAAGGTAATAATGCATGGCTGTAATGGTAAAATGGGCCAGATGATAACAGGGATTATTGCTGCTGATCCAGAGATAGAAATTGTCGCAGGTGTGGATGCATCCGATCATATCAAGAATACATACCCTGTGTTCTCAAGTATTACAGAATGTGATGTCGCAGCGGATGTGGTGATTGATTTCTGTGTGGCACAGGCAGTTGACGGGCTGCTTGATTACTGTGTGGAAAAGCAGATTCCCTGTGTGCTCTGCACAACAGGTCTCTCCGAAGAGCAGCTGTCACATGTTGCGGAAGCATCAAGGAAGGTGGCAGTGCTCAAGTCGGCAAATATGTCGCTTGGTATCAATATGCTGCTCAAGATATTGAAGGAGGCAGCAGAGATACTGATTCCGGCTGGATTTGATATTGAGATCGTGGAGAAGCATCATAACCTGAAAGTGGATGCTCCGAGCGGTACAGCGCTTGCACTGGCTGACAGTATTAATGAAGCGTTTGACAATGAGTACGAGTATGTCTATGACAGGAGCCAGGTGCGGGCAAAACGCACAGACAAAGAAATTGGCATCAGTGCGGTGAGAGGCGGTACAATCGTTGGCGACCACGATGTGATTTTCGCAGGTGAGGACGAGGTAATTACATTTTCGCACAGGGCGTACTCCAAAGCACTTTTTGGGAAAGGTGCGGTTCAGGCAGCAAAGTTTCTCAAGGGAAAACCGGCTGGGCGGTATGACATGAAGGATGTTATTGCGGAGGCTTAGATGGAATTTCGACCATGTATCGATATACATAATGGGCAGGTCAAACAGATTGTCGGAAGCTCTCTTGAAGACAAAAACGATCTTGCCAAAGAGAATTTTGTAGCGGCGAAGGATGCGGAGTATTATGCGGAATTATACCAGAAGAACGGGATCAAAGGAGGGCATGTGATTCTCCTTAATCCCCTGTCGAGTCCGTATTATGAGGCGACGAGAGCGCAGGCAATACGCGCGCTTGACGCCTATCCAGGCGGACTTCAGATTGGCGGGGGAATCAATGCCGAAAATGCTGCTGCATATCTTGAAGCGGGAGCATCCCACGTGATTGTGACTTCCTATGTGTTTCAGGATGGTCATATCAATATGGAACATCTGACCAGAATCCGCCGCGCAGTGGGAAGAGAGCATCTGGTGTTAGATTTAAGTTGTCGTATTAAGGATGGGTATTACTATATTGTGACAGATCGTTGGCAGAAGTTTACGGATGAAAAAGTTGATGACAGTACACTTGACATGCTGATGGAATACTGTGACGAATTTTTAATTCATGCTGTGGATGTGGAGGGAAAGAGTCAGGGAATTGAGCAGGCACTCGTCAGACAACTTGGTGAGTGGGTCAGTAATCCAGGCAAAATCGCTGTTACATATGCCGGAGGTGTACACAGCTATGAGGATATCGGGCTGATAAAGGAGCTTGGCAGGGAGACAATTCATGTAACAATCGGAAGTGCTCTGGATATTTTTGGCGGAAAGCTTGCCTTTGATGAGGTTATTAGGAGAATAAGGAACAACTGATTCTTTAAAAAGCTTCGTGAGATTTTCACGAAGCTTTTATAGACAATCTTATAATTTTGTTACATTGACAGCCTGAGGTCCTTTTTCACCATGGACAATCTCAAATTCTACATCGGCTCCCTCGTCAAGAGACTTGAAGCCGTCCATGAGAAGCCCGGAGTAGTGTACGAAGACATCATTGCCCGCTTCATCAGAGATAAAGCCATAACCTTTTTGGTTGTTAAACCATTTTACTGTACCTTTGTTCATTATAGATACCTCCCAAATATATTAAATGCAGAGGACATTTATCAGTACTATGCCCAACGCAACATTAATAGAATATCACAGCATTAAGCAAAAGTAAAGACAAAAACATAACAGTATTAAATAGAACCCGCCAGATAAGTATATTACTGTTCGGGTTTATCGCCTTATGCAGATTATTTGTCTGCAAGTCGTTCAAAGATTAACTCATAGCCATCACTTCCATAATTCAAGGAACGGTTTACTCGGCTTATGGTTGCTGTAGAGGCACCTGTTTTTTCGGCTATTTCGAGATATGTTTTATGTTCACGCAGCATGGTGGCAACTTCAAAACGCTGGGAAAGGGAGAGCAGTTCATTGACGGTGCACAGGTCTTCCAGAAAATTGTAGCTTTCTTCCCTTGTTTTGAGACAGAGCAGGGCATCGATTAGATGATCCACTGCGTCGGTTTTTATTTTCTTATTCATGGTTTGATTCTACCTCCCGTTGGTATTCCATATTCTATAAATAGAGCGCATAGAACTTTAATACTGTAAAGTTTTACAGCTTTAAATATTCTAACATATTTGGGGAATACTGTAAAGTTACTGGGTAAAAAACTTGATAAGTAGTTTTGAATACTATATAATGTAATTATCAGGCTATACAGAAATGAGTGCATCAAGCGTATGGTTTGTAAAATATCATTTTAAATGAAAGGCATGGTAATGCATATGCATATAAACACAAAAGACCTTTTGAACAGCATTATGGACAGCTTTGACAGGATCAGCTATGTAAAGTCTTCGGATATTCCCAACATTGATTTGTACATGGATCAGGTCACAACCTTTATGGATAAAAATTTTCGTAAGACAACACGATATCCCAGCGGTGATAAGATTATGACAAAAACGATGATCAACAATTATGCTAAGAATGATCTTTTACCACCTCCGATTAAAAAGAAATATTCTAGGGAGCATATTTTGGTCC
>CAMWXE010000053.1 GCA_947178145.1 uncultured Lachnospiraceae bacterium
ATATCATAGGCTGCGCTCCTTTTATAGACGCCGATTATTTGCCGCTTACCAAAAGACAATGAGTTTTTCGAATAGTTTTTGGAAAACAACACTGCATTCTCCCGAAGTTGTTTTCCGCCCTTTAACTGTTTAAAAACGGGACTTTGGCGAGTAGTTACAGACTGGATTATGGTATACCAGTGTGGAGTATATAGGAGTAACTATTCGCTAAATATCAGTTTAACAAATAAGTACTTTATGTTCAACCATATATTTCGCGGAAAAGATAATTCACTAATAAATTTCCACGAAAATAGAAATTTTTCTATTGACATAAAAATTGGGTTTTCATACAATAATAGTAACAGAAAAGCGTGCTTTTCTAGTGGGCTAACACTCAAATCTGATATACTTGTCAATTTTTTATTGACCGTTGGTGGGCAACACTAAAACCCGAGATTCTTACCAGTGTATAGCTGGTCGTTGGCAGACAACACTAAAATTAGCCATAAAGAGGGGGTATGTAGCACAGTGGTGTTATAGCTCTCTCTTTAAATTTATTTATGTGGGATTAAATGAAATTTACAAAAGAAGATGAAGGAAGAAGGATATTGAATTGTGCAAAGCAATACCAGCAAAACTTAAAAAAAACAATTGTCATTTATTGTGACAGACAGTATAATAATATCCAATATGCGCTACCCAATTAAAGCTTGAAGCATTGCCTGTGTTAATGGACGTAACAAGGATAACAATGCCCGCCCATATCTTTTAAGCTGCCTGAAGAAATTAATTGTATGATACAATTGGATAATTACGTGTATAAAAGAAAGTAGTAAAATATTTTATGATGTGAAGATGCAAAACGGTTGTTTATCTTATGTGCCAGACGCAGATTTAATGAATAAATGTTCCTTTATTTCATTTCTTTGTTTCCTTTAAAAATTTGGTGGATAGAGAATCGGAAACATGTTATAATAAAAACGTTTCAAATTGTTTGATTTACAGTGAGGTGATGAATTATGACATTGCAGCAGGAAGCATACCGCAGAATAGATGAAATGACAGATGATGGCATCAGGATATTGATTGACATTATAGATAAAATGAAAATAGCGTCTGTTACTGGATTTAAGGATGTAAACGAAAGTACATCGGCCGTATCAGAAAATATTCCGATGACGAAGGCTGAAAAAAAGCAGCGCTTCATGCAGTCGGCCGGAAAGATCCAGATTGATGCTGAAGCAGTCAGTCAGCTGAGGGAGAGGAGTATGATTTAATGATTCTCGCAGATACCAATATTTTTATTGATTTTTGGAATAATCCCACAGAAGATCTTAAAAACATATTTATTAAGGAAGACATAGCTGTTTGTGGTGTTGTACGCGCGGAACTTCTTCATGGAGCGGTATCAGCAAAGGATTTCGCAAACATTACAACGATGCTTGAGGCATTTGATGAATTCAATCTGGAGATTCCTGACTGGCAGATTTTAGGGGATAATTTATATAATCTTCGAAAGAAAGGAATTTCCATACCTTTTTCAGATGCCATTATTGCAACAACTGCCCTTAAGCATGGTATTCCAGTTTGGACAGGTGACAAACATTTTCTGCTGATACAAAGTGTACTTACAGGATTAAATATTTATCAGACTCCTGACGGGTTATGAATAAATCTGTCATGCAATATTGTCAGGACTGGGAGGAAATATAAGATGGGAAGACTGAAAGAACTGAGAAAATATGTGGATGGCGAACTTAACAGGATGGAAGATGCGGATAAGAGGATTTCGGCAATCGAACACCTTTACGGAGTTTCACTTGCTGCCACGATGATAGCCAAGAAAAGGGGACTTGATCCCGAAATTGCCTCAATGGCGGCAATGCTGCACGACCTTCATGCCTATAAGACTGGTTCTTATGACGAACATGAGCATAAGGGTGCAGATCTTGCGAGGGAGATATTGGGTAAGCTTAAACTGACGGATGATGCAGAAACGGAGCTGATCTGTTCAGCCATATATCATCATGGTGACAAGCTGGCTGCGGACGGTCCGATGGATGAGGTCTTGAAAGATGCGGATGTCATCCATCATTGCATGAACGATCTGTCAAAAGCGGTAAAGGAGAAGGAACAGGCGCGATTCGGGAAACTGTGCGCCGAGTTTGGTATATAATGCGGTAGGGCAATGTTTTGTGCGCTAATATATTAGTATAAAAATAGGGTGCCTTATTTATTCGCAAAAGGCTGCTTTAACGAATAGTTATATGCATATGTTCTATTACAATAACACCAATAGGAGAATTTCCCGCCCACTGGCGTATCAATGCCATTCAGTCAGTATGTAGAAAATAGCATATTTTGATACGATAGTGCAAAATAATAATATTCTTAAAATGCCAGGCGGAACAACACCAAAAGTAAGCTGGAAAACAGGGGGATGTAGTCGGACAGCCCCACCCGTCTGTCCAGTCAGGTGCCCTTTCATCTAAAACACAAAACCAGACCAAGCAGGCGGGGAATCAAATTACATTACATGAAAAACTCGTGTTGCAGCAATTTATTCGGAAACCACTTTACACCTTTTTTTATAGCACGCAATTCCATATCTGTAAATAGTCTTCATGCCGTCGTCAGCCAGCGCGTCCTCATAATGGTTGTCATGAATCTGCTTCAGTGCCTCTTTACAGGCACTGTCAAACGCCGCATTCTCGGCGTATTTTAGTTCGATGACAATGCCAATTTCCTGATCTGCCACTTCCACGCTGATGTCGCTGTAGCCGTCGCCGGATTCTGCGTTGGATTTCACCTTCCAGCCCTTCATTCCTGCAAATAAGCCGAGCAGAACGCCATGATAAAAGTTTTCTTTCATTTCCTTTCTGACACTGGTGTCACGGATGCTGATGGTCTTTCTAAGGTATAGTGTAAAGCCTTTTTCTATGGCGTCCGTATCGTTCTTTTCAAAGGAGCGACAGAAGTTTTCGAGCATCTGCAGGTCCTTCCTCGTCTCTGCCTCAAACCAGTCCTGTATCTGTTCCTCAAAGATCCACTGCAACTCCCGGTTTGGTATGACCAGTCCTGTCATAATGCCATCATTTTGTCCATCCTGTGTCAGGTAGCCTGTCGTAAAGAGGATGCTCCACAGATTATCAATTCCCGAATCCAGATCCCTGTAAGTTAATTCCTGTCGTATTTTCTTTCTTATGCTTCCGCCGCCAATCAGGCGTTCAATTTCATCTTTTGTGGCAGCGTCCGCCATATCTATAAATTTTCTGATGATACTGTTGCTGCTCGTGTTTATCCAGTAATTTTGTGGTTCCGTCACACTCCCGTCGCGCAGGTCGCCGCAGTAATTAATCACATCCCATGGACAGTATATTCCCAGATTTCCAAACAGATAACCGTCATACCATTCCTTAACAGCATCATACTGGTTTGAAAATCCATAATATTCTAACATCTGCAGGACTTCTACATCCGTAAAACCAAAATATTCCTTATAACGCACATCTTTTACAGTGTATACCTTGAAATTATTGAGACCGGTAAATATACTTTCCTTTGATATCCGAAGACACCCTGTCAGAACCGCAAACTCCAGGCTGTCATTTGTTTTAAATGCAGCGCCAAACAAAGTCCTGACCAGTCCGACCATGTCATCGTAATATCCGGATTTGTAAGCATAATCAAGAGGCACATCGTATTCGTCAATAAGCAGGATTGTTTTCTGCCCATAATGTTTCTGGAGAAAGCATGACAACAACAACAGGCTGTTTTTCAACAGGCTGTCCTTCATTGTAAAAACGCCGTCACTGCCTACATGAATCATTGCATTATACTGCCGGCGCTCTGTCTCAGACAGGCGGTCACTTTCTGAAAGAAATGGAAACCGCAGCGCCTCCTGTCCAATAATGCTGCAGAGCATCTCTTTAGCGCTGGAAAAAGAATCACTGGCAGCGTTTTTCAGGCTGATGGAAATAACTGGAAATTTCCCCATATACTCCCTGCACAGTTCCTTTTCTTTTGAAATCTCAAGTCCGTTAAAAATTGTACTATCACTGCCTGTTTCAAAAAAATATTTTAGCATACTCATGTTCAGTGTCTTTCCAAACCGTCTCGGACGAGTAAACAGATTCACATATGCCGGGTTTTCCAGAAAGTCCCTGATAAGTCCTGTTTTATCCACATAATAAAACCTCTCCTTACGTATCCTTTCAAAATTCTCAATCCCCATGGGAAGCTTTGTCTTTCCTGACATACCATACCCCTTTCCCGGAAAATTTTCGTATTTTTAACAGTATATCACATCCCATAAAGCAAATCACACCTTATTTCAATAAAAACATTAAAAAAAGGCGGTGACTCCTTCAGCACCATCCTCCCGCTCACTGCCTTTAAATCCCCGTAAACATCTTTCTATTCGGGAAAGTAGATGGCGAACCATCTGGACAGGCGGTTCCTGATCCTCGTGAGCTGTTTTATAATGGCACGTATACTTTCTTTGTGTTGATTATAAATTGCTTTTCGTCTATACTTGGGAGTAAAGACAATGTGGTACTTGCTACACCACCCGCATAGCAGGTAGTTTTTTTCCTATAGTATATTGTATTGAACCCATTTTATAGAGATTCTGTCATTATTTTTGCATCCAGGTGATTACTGTAATTTCTAATCCATCACTCCTATCTACTGGGTATTATAACACTTTTTCAAGAAATAAATGTCCGCTATGCTCTATGACAGTTCCTACTTTCATAGAAGCATTCGCAACAACTCGAAAACCCAGTTTTTTATATAGTGATATGGCCGGAATATTCTGACTTCCTGTATCAAGCCTCAACACTTTACAGGAATCATTCCTTGCCAGTTCAGCTGCATACCCGACAAGGGATGATGCGATTCCCTTCCCTGCCATACTTGGACGGACCAAAAGTAAATGAATAACCATTGCTTCATCGTTTGTATAAGTTTGTCCATCAAAAATTTCTGCATATTCTATGGGTGGCGCTTTATCTGCAATGATACTTCCCCAAATATTACTGTTTTCTTCATACACATATAATGTTCCAGATCTCACGGCTTTTTCCGCATCTTTTCTGGTTGGGTATATGCCTTTCTTAAATACTGTATATGCACCATGTTTCTTTTCATATTTGAAATGTTCATTATATGTATCTTCAATCAATTTAATGTCGTTAAAAGTTGCTTTTCTGATCATATTCTATGCCTCATCAACTATCAAACATCGGTGTATTTTCCCTGTCAGTGATAGACTTACTATAAAAACCCAAAAAGTCTTTTTTATCCCACCCTCTTTTTTGCCAGAATGATTTTCCATATTCATTTGTTTCCATGACATTCAAACAAACCCGTGTTATTCCTTCCTTTTGTAATCCGGATACAGCGGTTTCTATCAATTTCGTTCCAATCCCCTGATTTCGGTATTCTTTTTTGACAACAGTATGATAAATATATCCTCTGCGTCCGTCATGCCCACATAGGATAGTGCCTGTTATCTCACCGTTATCAACAGCAACAAAATTTGTCGCTGGATTTCTTTTCAAAAAGGCAGAAATGCCCTGCTGTGAGTCATCAAGGCTCCGTAATCCCATTCCATCTGTACTTTTCCATAGAGCAAATATTTTTTCATAATCAGTGATCATCATTCTCCGGATCATTTTTGCCTCCCAAATGTTCAATCTGCCAAACTGCCCTTATTACTGTTCATCAAGTTTTTTTAGTTCTGCATTCATCTTTTCTATAAAAGTTGCGCGGTCATAATTTCCCTGAATGAATTTCGGAAACGCCGTGTTGAAGAAATCGTTCAAGATCTGTTCCTGCCATCTGAACTGGTAATTGACAAACGGATTCTCTGTGTGTTGAAATGCAGATATATACTCTTTTTCCAGCCGGCTTGCTTTTTCTTCGTCAATTTCGGAGAATTTCTGTCGGTACGTCAGGAATTCTACCGCCCCTTTTATTTCCTCCTCCGAATAACTTGATATCACTGCCCAGCTGGACATCTGTTCATCAATCATCATCATATTTCCCGGAAACGGCGCAAATCCAAGTTCCTCCTGTTTACCATCTTCAATATCCTGTATCATCCAGTAACCATTTGCAAGAATAGCTGCCTCTCCGATCATAAAACGGTTCTGCGCTTGGTTGAAGTTGATATCCAGAGCATCATCAAATGTATAATCATATATAATATCCATGCAGGACAGCATTTCCATTATATTCTGATTATCAAAGGATTTCGGAAAGTACTCTTCCAGAAAGGCTCTTCCGTTCTCCGTTGAACACATATAAGCCGTAGAAATAAGCATTGGAGACCAGTATTCCCCACCCCCGTGCAGCGCAAGCGGTGTAATTCCTGCGGATTGCAGTCTGTCAAGACAGTCAAAAAAATCCTCCCATGTATGGGGAAATTTTTCAATCCCTGCTCTTTGGAATAACTCCTTGTTATAATACAACCCTGCGGAAGAATACAATCCCATATTAAGTGGAACCATATATATTTTTTCATCTGTCGATTTTTCCAGCAGTTCTTTCCACTCGTCTCTTCCTTCTAAATAGGGATACAGATTCAGATATCTTTCATTTGATATCATCAGCTCCTGGAAATCCGGGCTAAAGGCAGCATCCGTAATAATAATGGGCAGTTGATCATAAACATTCAGCATCTTTAGCCGTTCCCTGTATCCCTGCTCTGTATCTTTCAGCCACTGCGCATCAATTCTGTACTTACCTGTATATTCCCCATTAAATCCCTCTATCAGTTCTGTATATTCTTCTTCGCCAGTTTCCGGATCAACCCGCAGCAGAATCGGAATCTCTACAACATCTTCCTCGCCTTCTGTCAATATTGTCATTGTATCTTTCCTTCCACAGCCCGCTGACAAAAGTATGACTGCACATAGTAACAGCACTAACTTTGATTTATTCATTATACGATATTCTCCTTACCAAGCTTTTCCACTGCAAATTCAATCCTGCAGGTTGTCCTGTCATATTCCACAATGTATTTCATTTTCACCGCATCCTCATACCTGAGTTTCAATCTTCTTGCCACATTTCCTACTCCGTAGCCGCCTCCTGTTTTTGAGGAGTGCTTCTGCCATTTCGCATCACCGGACTGCAGCAGTCTGTTCATTTGCTCTACCGTGTCATGCTCCATTACGTCTCCGTTATTGCTCACTTCAAAAATCAGTTTCTCACTTTCTTCCTTTATACGGATGTCAATCTGTCCACCCTCCATGATATCTGCGAAGCCATGTTCAATACAGTTTTCAATCAGAGGCTGTAAAATCATTTTAGGTATGATATAAGAGTACAGTAATTCATTACACTCTACTTCGTAGGTAAACAAGTCACTGTTTCTGATCTGCTGGATTTTCATGTAAGCACAGGCATGCTCAAGCTCCTGTTTCACGCTGATGACATCTCGTCCATTACTCAGCGTCACTCTTAAGAACTTTGACAGGGCATCCGTCATATCCATGATCTGAACCTGCCTGCTGATTCTTGCCAGCATATAAACATTATCCAAAGTATTATAAAGAAAGTGTGGATTGATCTGATACATTAAAGATTCCATTTCCAGCCCCCGCATCTCTTTTTCCTTTTTCTGGATCGTGCTTACCAGCTCTTTGATGTTACCCACCATGACATTGTATGCATTTCCGATCAGATCAAGCTCTGTATTGGTATTGATCTCGATGACGCTGTCCAGACTTTCTTTTCCGAAACCATCCATGATACCTGCGATCTTTTGGATTGGTTTCGAAATATTTGCAGACACATTGATACTCAATAAAAACGCGATCAGTAATCCTATCATCAATACAAGCAATGCACCCTCAACCGTTTCCCTCAAAAGCTGGTTCGCTACACTGCTTGGGACAAAGGTGACAACTGTAAAACCAGTTTTCGCATGATATCCTGCACACAAGATCCCATCTGTTGTTTCAATCAGGTACATCGTATCCTTGTCAGTATGAATTGGATGCCTTGATAAAATTTCATGTATTGTCCGCCTTGTTTGCTCACCAACCGCAGCTCCTGTTCCGCTCTTCTCAAAGCAAACCTCCCCCTCATCAGAAAAAATCATGTAAATCTGTTCCATACCATTATCAGAAGGCATGATATTCTCAATCATTTCTTCACTGACTGAAAAATAGATTTTTGCTTCATCCTGAATCTTTTCCATGCTTTGGATATTGCGGCAGACGTACAGATTATTTCTGCCGATTCCAAAGATGTCTTCAGCCGACCACACAAAATGCAATTTTGCATAGTCGGCATCAAGTTTTTGATATAATATGCTATTTGCATATTCCTCTTTGTCGATTGAGATATTTCTTATAGAATATATTTCGCCCGCTCCATTGACAAAGTAGTATGGCATGGCGCCATTATTGTTATATGCAATCGTTTTTTCCAATTGTTCCCGTTCAGCCAAAGACAGTCTGGGCTTTGAAAGGATACTCTGCACATAATTGTCAATAATGATGTTTTCTGTCATATCATCCATCTTTTCATAAAAGGAATCAAATTTGATCAGAATATTCTCTGTCACACTAATGTATTGATTCTTTATGGTATCCTGTTCATTTCCGATCATCTTCCATATCACTACAGCAAATACTACGACTACCACCAAAATAAGCATCGCATTATATACCAGAAGTTTTTTCTGAATCCCAAAAAAATGTTTACGCATTTCTCTCCTTATAATCGCTGGGCAAAATTCCAACAACCTGTTTAAACAACTTTGTAAAATAAGAGGCATTGGATATGCCGACCGCACAGCTGATCTCCATAATATTCGCATTCGTTGTGAGCAGCAGCTCTTTCGCCCGCTCAACCTTTTGTTTTAGCAGGTACTGCTTGAAAGACATATTTTTTACAGACTTAAATACCCTGCCAAAATATACCGGATTCAGATGTACCTCTTCCGCCACCCGTCCGATCGACAATCCCTCTTCATCCAAATGTTCATCAATAAATGCACACGCAATATTTACATATTCATTATAGTATTGTTCCTCTCCATATGGAATACTGTCTTTTCTATCTTTGACTGCATATAGAAAAATTTCATAACACATATGAAAAAGTTTTGATGCGGAATACCTGATCAAAGAGCTGTAAAATTCCTGAAGGCGTGTTCGAATCTCGTCATTCAGACCATATGTTTCCTTTAATACCAGCTCTACATGAACTGCAAGCTGATGGAGAAAAATTTTGTCTACGTTCTCATTCTTCCCCAGTGAGGGAAGAAATTCAATAAAAGCCTCCTTCAGCAATTCCTCATCATTTTTCCGCATTGCAGATATGATACGGCGTTCCCTCTCGTATGGGTAATGACTGTCATCCTCTTCCCTGTCATCTACAACATTGTATTCCAGATCCGTTTCCAACTCACATGCAAGAGAATACAGTTGTATGCACTGGTTATAAGCTTTCTTCATTCCCTCAAATCCAGAAAATGCTTTGGATATTGCCGAAATGACGTCAAATCCCAATTCATGCGGAACAGCATCAACCAGCATTTTTAATTTGTATAATTTATCATGATCTTCCAGATCCACAATAAAGATTCCTGCTCCGTCAGGACTTTTATATGTCCACAGATGATAGTCTTCTTTTATTTTTTTCTCCATATAGGAAAGCAGCGCAAAACGTTTTGCACTAAATTCACTAAATTCCTTTACCTTATACACAATATCCACATCAATACATAAGACAGTATAGTGATGCCTTTCCACTTCATCTCTTGTAAAAGCGGCATAGTTTGCCTTAATTTCATCCAGTGTGAGCTCATCTGCCAGATAATGTTCAATCATATAAGCTCCGAAACCCTCTTTATTATCCGCCAGCAGTTCTTTCCATTGTTCGAATACAGCCTGTTTCTGTTTCTCCGCAACACAATGGTCATATACTTTTTTCATCGTCACCATCATTTCATCATTGACCGGTTTGACAATGTATTCAAGCGCTCCCAGTGCGCAGGCTTTTTTTGCGTATTCAAAGTCTTTATAGGCACTTAACACAACAAACTGTGTGTTTGGAGAAATGCTTTTTGCACGCTCCATAAGCGTTATTCCGTCCATCTTTTTCATGCGGATATCCGTCAGGACGACATCAGGAATTTCTTCCTCGATCAGCTTCAGGGCAGCCTCGCCGTTCATTGCCGTTCCCACAATGCGAAAACCGATCGCATTCCAGTCAAAGGTTGTCGTCATTCCCTGCAATATGATCTTTTCGTCATCTACAATAATCAATTTGAGCAGCTGCATTCCACATTCCTCCAAATGAAAATCTATTACTGCATATAAAGTCTTGTTAGGAATTGTCAAGAAATAACTTGTTAATTTGACGCCGTATAAATGTTCAGCTGCAAAGAAGATAATCGCAGGCGTAGCGGGCTACGTCAAGATTATCTGATGACGCAGATGAACATTTAGACAAGTCAAATTGATGAGTTATTTATTGACAGTTCCTTAATGTTTTCATGTACTTCTTGATTCTTTTTGAATACTCTCCCTACCCCATCTTCCAGCTCCAGTTCCCTCCCACTGTAGACGGCGTATTCATGCGTCCTTTTGTCCCTAATTTCAGATAATCCTGTATGGGTGTAATGACTGTATCTGCAACGCTCGCAAAACAACAACGAATCATTGCATCCGCCAGCTGTGCCGTTGTCACTCCAATCCTCAATGCCACATTCGCTATACCAGCCTAATACAGTATTATCATGGGTTCCTGTATACACAGCACAATATCTATCATACTTATATGGCATATCGTTGCTTCCCTCACGACTGTCAAACGCAAACTGCAGTACTTTCATTCCGGGATAATCTGTTTTCCTTAATAATTTTACCACAGATTCCGCAATAAAACCCAAATCTTCGGCAATAATATTCATTTTTCCAAACACCCAGACAACTCATACCCCGGTCCTTTTTCCCACACGCCTTTCCGTGCAGTTTTCTCTCCATAGGGAATCGCATAGAAAGAATCAAATCCACGAGTACTTTCCATTGATAAACCGGGTTTCCCCACAACTGACCGTCTGCCGTAAATGCGTCTGGCGGACATCCTGCAACGCGAACCGGCATCAGTTCCTCGTCCAACGCAAAGAGCTCCGGATGCATCCAGGCATCTGCGCTGTCATAAGAAACATAAATCGGAATATAGAACCGTCTATCCCTGTCTTTGTATCAGAAACATGCAGCTTATCGGCGGTACTGTCACACTGCTGTCAGATTCTCCGATTTTTTCTGTACCTGCCTTATCACCTGACACATGGATTTCCCATTTTCCCTTTGGAAGCATGACTTCCATTTCCTCCTGCTCTGGATTAAATATCATGCACAATTGTCTGGCAGATTCTCCATCTACCCCTTTACAATCAATCAGACAAATAGTTTCCTCACCTCTTTGAATATCATAAAAAGTAATCCTGTCACGGATTTCCCTAATGTCATCAATTCGTAAAGCCGGGTGGTTTTTCCGAAATGCGATCAATCCTTTGTAGTAATCCCTCATTTCACGGCAGTCTGTATTCCGCAGGCAGTCCCATGAAATCGCATTAATGCCATCGCCTGCATCATAGCTGTTAGAATTTAACGTCCCGTCCGCATTTACTTTTCTGCGCACTAATTCTTCACCCGCCTGAATAAAAGGAATTCCCGCCGCTGCAAATACAATTCCCGCTGCCAGCCTGTTATAACAGAGCAATGTCGCCCTGTCCGCCATCGGATCAGCCGCTTTCAGTTTATCATATAAAGTCAGATCGTCATGACAGCTTGCATAATTTACTACCTGCGCCGGAGAACATGCCCAATAAGGTATTCCCATCAGGTTACTTTTCAGACAGTCAGATCTTCCTGTTCCGCCATTGACATATCCTTTTTCGCCTGTATCAGAATTTCTCCCCCTGAGTAAATTTCTCATGGTATCGTTAAAGTATGCAAATTGCGGCGTCAGATACGAATTTTTTTGCGTTGCCATTTTTATTCCTGTTTTTGTCACATCTGTTGGCATCGCCCAGCCCTCTCCATAAAACAAGACCTCTGGTTTTATCGCATGGACACGCTCCACAATCTCATTGATCGTCCCGATATCCAGCAGACCGACCAGATCAAACCGGAATCCGTCTATATGATATTCCTCCACCCAGTACAGGACATTCTGCACAATATATTCCCTTACCATGGAGCGCTCACTTGCCGTATCATTTCCGCAGATCGAACCATTACTGTAAATCCCATCACTGTCAATCCTTGAAAAATACCCTGGAACAATATTGTTAAAACAGAATTTCTCTGCATCATAAACATGATTAAAAACAACATCCATGATCACGCCGATTCCTTTTTGGTGGAATGCTGCAACCATTTTCTTCGCTTCACGGATACGGATCTCTCCATGATACGGATCTGTTGCATAGGAACCTTCCGGCACAAAAAAGTTCTCTGGATCATATCCCCAGTTGTACTGTCCATCCTTTGTTTCATCAACACTTGCATAGTCAAAAAAGGGCAGCAGATGAACATGTGTCACTCCCATATCGGCAATATAGTCAAGTCCGGTACAATCGCCCATACTATTTTGGGTTCTTTCCTCTGCCAGACCCAGGAACTTTCCTTTATTCTCTATTCCTGATTCTTTATGCACTGTCAGATCCCTGATATGTGCTTCATAAATGATCGCATCTGTTACATTTTTATTCTGAAACGGGCTTTTGTCCATCTCCCATCCTTCCGGATCGGTTGAATCCAGATCAACCACCATCGCCCTCTCTCCATTTACACCAACCGCCTTTGCATATGGGTCGCAGCCTTCCCATTCACCATCGGCTGTCACGACAGAATAAGTATAGAATGTTCCGTGCAAATCGCCTTCTTTTTCAGCTGTCCAGACTCCATTTTGATACGGTTCCATCGCGATCTGTTCTGTCGCTTCTTTCTCACTGACAGATCCTCCGGGATATAAATTCACAAATACTTTTTCTGCTGTTGGCGCCCATACGCGAAACGTTGTCTTCTCCTTTGTCCATTCTGCCCCTAAATCTCCTTTCAGGTATGTATATAATCTTTCAAATTTCTCTGAGGAGTACCATGCTCCCAGTTTATTTCCTTTCATTGTCACCATATACCCATCTCCATTTACATAAAATTCTTTCCTGTGTATAGACATTTACGGCCTATCACATAAAATGTATAGACCGTATCCCATCTGAAACAATATAACTTTATCATTATCCTTTTGATGCTCCGCTTGCGATTCCCTCAACATAATACTTCTGCAGACATATAAAGAGAATAGCTATTGGTATGGATACCAGCACGCAGCCTGCTGCAAACTGGGTAAAATACTCTGTGATGAACTCACGCTCAAGCATCTTTGACAATCCCAAAGCAACGGTATAGTTATTATAATTATCCCCCATGATAACACTTGAAAAAATGTAATCCATCCATGGTCCGAGGAAAGATGTAAGTACTGTATACACTGCAATCGGCTTTGAGAGCGGCAAAACAACCTTTAAAAATACCTGAATCTTTGTCGCTCCCTCCAGGAAAGCAGCCTCCTCGATCGTTTTTGGAATCGTGTCAAAAAAGCCTTTTGCCACAAAAAATCCAGCGCCGGAACCGCCTGAATATACCAGAATCAGCGCTAAAAGTGACTGACTGATACCAATACCCTTTAAGATATAATAGACAGCAATCATTGACATGAACCCCGGAAACATCCCCAATATCATCGCGATATTCATCATGGGTTTTCTCATTTTGAAACGTAGCCTTGACATGACAAAGGATACCGAAAGTACGAATACTGTAGATATCAGACATGTGCATACAGCGACCAGCAGGGTATTTCCAAACCATTTCATAAAATAGAACTGAGAGTTCTCCGTAAGCAGCCGCACATAATTATTGAGCGTATAACCTTTTGGCAAGAAATAAGACGTATACGAACCTCTCTCTTCCCTGAAGGATGCAAGAACCACCCAGAATATTGGAAAGATCCAGATAACTGACAATATCGAAAGTCCTATATAAGACAATACAACTTTTACTTTTTTCTTGAATTTTCCTGTCATTTTCATCATTGAAATCCCTCCTCGTTATTGTAGGACGGTGTCTTTCTATATGTAAGAAGAGAAACGACCGCGGAAATAACAAATACCAGAATGCCGATAACAGATGCATAACTGTAGTCCTTACTTCCAGTTGTCAATTTGTATAACCATGTCACCAGCAAGTCCGTTTTTCCTGCCTGATAGTAATCAAGTGTACTTGGGCCGCCACCAGTCAACAGAAAAATGACATTGAAATTATTTACATTTCCTATAAACTGTGTGATCAGATACGGAGTCATTACAAACATAATGTACGGAAGTGTTATTTTTCTGAAAATTGTCGCACCATTTGCACCATCAATCTGGGCTGCCTCATATAACTCGCTTGGTATATTCATCAGGATACCTGTCGATA
Organism: uncultured Lachnospiraceae bacterium; assembly: GCA_947178145.1. GTDB lineage: Bacteria > Bacillota > Clostridia > Lachnospirales > Lachnospiraceae > COE1. Next base: position 14,499 of record CAMWXE010000053.1, read on the forward strand.
TCAGCATCGTATATGGCGCTCCCAGCCACAGATTAATAACAATGACAATTGCTCTTGCCCATGTTGCATTCGTCAAAAACGGAAGGCTTCCTTCAATTAATCCTGCATTCCGCAACAGCACGTTCAATGCGCCCTCCGGCTGGAGCATCGTCTTCATGACAAGCAGTGAGACAAACTGCGGTACAGCCACCGAAAATACAAACATGGTTCTCCAGAATTTCTTTCCTTTTACGATCTTGGAATTGATCCACAGTGCCAGAATAATACCGGCTAAAAAGCAGGTTATCGTTGCTACGACTGCCCAAAAAATCGTCCATCCAAGGATCGGCCAGAAACTTGCCCCTAACGGACTGTCACTGCGCAGCAATGTTGTAAAATTCTGAAATCCGACCCAGTCAAAAAGCTTTCCCGGAGGCTGGTGTGTGCTGTCATAATTTGTAAAAGCCACCAGAATCATATAGATCAATGGCAGTACTGTGAATATGAATATACCCATGACTGGCAGCAGCAGCAACGTAATATGCGCCTTTTTATCCATCAGCATACCAATTTCATCGCGCAGTTTCGGCGGCTTTTCACCTTTCTCCACCATCGCCTGCACATCATATGCCGATTTGATATTCATCCTCCAAATCACAACAAAACATATCATTAATATCAGACCAACTATTCCATAAAGCAGCAGGAGCATGGAATTGTCACCAGCTGCCATAACCTCAATCCCTTTTCTCTCATCAAACACCCAGCCCTGCTCCACAGTTCCAAGCGTGATGAATCCTTTGACTGCTTCCACCCCTGCTGTAATCATATAAAAGATAAATCCGATTTCCAGCAGCAGAAAAGTAAAACCTTTGACAATCTGACCGCGGAACAGGTTTCCTGCCCCAAATACTACAAACGCCAGTCTGGTAAAAATATCCCCTTGAAGCAACGCTTCCGGATATAACGAAAAATGTTTCCGGACTGCCTGACCAATGTTCACCATGCTACCCCTCCATTCATCAAATCCATGTGTGCCCGCATTTATATAAGGAGAGGTTTCTGCCCGAAGGCAGAAACCGTAATTCCCTGTTTCCTGTTATCCGATCGTAGCCAGGATGCTCTGCACCAGCACATCAAGTACATCCTGCATATTTTCTTCTGAAACTGCCCCGGCAATGCAATCCTGTCCAAATGCCTCCATCGGCGACCAGAAATTTGCAATCTGCGTGATAGAAGACTGTACGGTAGATGCAAGCTCTGTCTGTGCTGCCAGAGTAGCAACTGCAGGACTCGCTGACAACAGCTCCTTATTTCCTACCAGATTCCTGTTGACTGGTGTGGCATTTCTCTCCGCAAACCTTAACTCCTGAATCTTCTCGCTTGTCAGGTAATTTGCAAGGAGCATCGCCTCTAACGGGTACTTCGTCTGTGCATTCACTCCGTAAATGTTAAAGTTGACAATCGGGCTCGGCTGAACGACAGAACCATCACCATATGTAACTGTCGGGAACGTAGCTACACCGAAATCCTCACCCAGGGAGTCCTCAATTGCTTCTGCGTTCCATGTACCGGTAATGGTTGCCCCCAAGGTACGATCTGCAAATCCACTCAGCAATAATGTGTCATCGTAATTTCCTACCTTTGGATTCTGTGTCAGACCAAGAATATAATTTCCCGCAAGGATGCCTTTTTCATTATTGAAAGAACATTCTGTAGGATCCTGTCCATTCTCACCGAATAAAGTACAGCCTGCACCAAAGAAAAATGATGCCATATACCAGCCGTTATCCAGATCCATTGCAAAATTCGTTGCACCACCCAGATCCTTTGCAAGCATTGTGTCCAGACTCTTCACTTCCTCTTCTGTATACATGCTCTTGTCATAATACATAAAGTAGGAATTGGATGTGCTTGGATATCCATACAGATCTGCCCCGATACAAGCTGACGCCACGGAATTTTCAATGTTTTCAGCTTCCACGGTTGCCCTGTCAGTAGTAATCTTATATAATGTACCTGCATCTACAAGTGATGCTAACTGGTCAGAGGCAAACTCAAATACATCAGCCGCAGCTGCAGGATCCTTGAGCACTTCGTCCTTTGCATCAGCAGAACTGATCACCGCCGTGTCAATCGTCCATCCTGCTGCTTCGGGATACTCTTCCTGAAACATTTTAATCGCTTCCTGCAGATAATACTGGTCATCCTGTGAGCCCCATAATTTGAGCACCGCATCTGCAGCATATAAGGACTCCTCTGCAGGCCCCACCGTCTGCCCTGCGTCTGGCTGCGTCTGTCCTGGTTCCGCCTGTGCGGTTCCTGTGTTTGTTGTGTTTGTCTCCTTTGTACTGTCAGCCCCGTTGTTTGCCTGTCCGCATCCCACCATGCTGACTACCAGAGCAGTGGACAATAAAACACTGATCAATCTTTTCTTCATAACTAAATTCCTCCGTTTTTGATAGATATTTGTTGATAACTTATTTCTGATAGACTCATTATAATTCTTTCATCTGCCTTTCATCTATCAACTTTTAAACCTGCAATAGCAAAAAATATACCACTGGTTTTTATTGAACCAGCATGTAAGAACTGATTGCATCAAGCGTAATTGTTCCACTAATGCTCTCGATCACATCTGTTCCTGCTTTCTCTCCATTTACGCATATATTCCACACCCCTTCTGGCAGAGCTATTTCTACCGGATAGTGGTTGGGATTCAGTGCAATAAGTATCTGGTCCGAAACTTCTCCCTCTACATTTGCACCATTGATCGTGAAAGCGACAATGCGTTCGGGGAGATCGTCTATATATTGCATATTTTCTGCTATCTCATCGGACGTGTTCATTCTCAATGCCTTGTGTGCTTTGCGAAACAGGATCAATCCCTGATAATACTCTTTTACGCCTTTTATCTCTCCATCGGATAGACTGTTCCATTTGATACTGTTTACGTAATCCGGCGATTCAAAACTGTCGTATATTGTCTTTCCATTCTCATCTGTTTTGGTGCGAAGGAGCTCATCACCGGCATGGAGGAAACTAACTCCCTGCGAGGATAGAATGATCGCTGACGCCAGTTTATTTTGCCTGATCTGCTCCTCATGTGTTCCGGCCGCGCAGGTTCTGATCTTGTCCCATAATGTTGCATCATCATGGCAGCTTACATAGTTAATGATCTGCTGGGGGTTATTGCTCCACCCTGCTTCCGCTCTGACACTGCGCTTTATTTCCTCCGCATTATCCGCACCTGTAATATACCCTGCTGTATTATCATTTGAATTCCCCTTGATCCTGGAGCGGATTCTGTCGTCAAAGTAGCCGAATCCCTCTGTTTGCGCCGCACTCGTCTGTATGGCAAACTTTGTTCCGGGCTTTGTTGAAATCGTTGACATATTCCAGCCTTCCCCATATAAAATGATCGAAGGATCGATTTCCCGCACCCTGCTTACAATCTCATTCACAGTTTCTACATCCAGAATGCCTGCCAGATCAAACCGAAATCCGTCTACATGATATTCCTCAATCCAATACACAACAGAGTCAGCAATATATTTGCGTACCATACTTCTCTCAGATGCCGTATCATTTCCACACAGGGAACCATTTGAATATTCTCCTCTTGAATTGATGCGCGTAAAATAATCCGGTACGATCTGATTAAAACAAAATTCTGACGCATCATATACATGGTTATACACAACATCCATGACAACACTCATTCCGTTTTCATGCAGTGCCTGTATCATTTCTTTTGTTTCCCTGATCCTTACGTCACCCTTGTAAGGATCTGATGCGTATGTTCCTTCCGGAACATTAAAATTCTTTGTGGCATAACCCCAGTTATAAGAAGCGTTCCGTTCATCCACATACCCAAAATCCTGTATGGGCATGAGCTGTATATGTGTCACTCCGAGGGATTTCAGGTAATCAATTCCTGTAATCTCCCCCTCCGCATTTTTTGTTCCTTTTTCCGTAAATGCCAGATACTTGCCACGATTTTGTTCGGAAACACCACAACTGCTGTCTATCGAAAAATCTCTTACTCCTAATTCGTAGATAATAGCGTCAGTTAAACCTGCTCCTTTATTCGGATTAACATCCTTTTCCCATCCCTTTGGATTGGTGGATGCCAGATCAATGACCATTGCCCTGTCACCATTGATTCCAGTCGCACGCGCATAAGGGTCACAGGTCTCTGCTTCCTTATGGTTCACTTTTACTTTGTAGGTATAATATATTCCGTTTTGATCTCCTTGTTTTTCTATTGTCCACACTCCGTTAGAACCTTTTATCATTTCAAGTTCTTCCAGTTGGTCTTCTGTGCCATTTGTACCATTCTCGTATAAGCACACTTTCACAGAATCTGCTGTCGGAGCCCATACTTTAAATACGGTTTTCTCCTTTGTCCAGTTTGCTCCCAGATCATTTCCTTCATAAGTATATTCTGATTCAAACGCTTCCGTAGAATAGATCCTAGGCATATCGATTATATAACTTGCCTCTTTATATACCAGACTGTAACTCTGGGTCAGCGTCAGTGGTTCTTCAACCTGAATGATGCACTGTTTTCCCTCATTGATGACGGACTGTACTGCCACTTCATCTCCCGCAGTGCTATACACTTTCACTTCCCTGAAGCTGTCCGTATTATCAGACATTTTTACCTCTATCCCGCGTTCGCTGTCATAGACAGCCTCTGTAACCTTGATTCCTTGAATGACACCTTTTCCTCTTCTGATCTCTGTCTCTTCTTCACCCTGTGTAAGATATACCTCTACTGTTCCGCCGACAATCTCTGATAAATCTACACTCCGGTCAATAGTAACATCCTTTTCCCATTCCTCTGTATGTATGATATATCCGACCGCTGCGGTCTTATTGTCCACAGTCACATAGGAATGGGCTCCTGTTTCATCAATTTCCGTAAAGGAATAGTCCTTTCCTGCCCCAGTATCTTCCCAAATCCATAATTTCCACTTGTCATATGTATCATCATTGCGCAAATAGTGGAACTTCAATGTGATTTCACTATCCATCACATTATTTACCGGACCGCGGTTTATCCATAAACCACCGCAAACTATTACCAGAACGATAAGCATCATTGATCCAATTATGTGTTTTTTACCCATATGTCCGCCTCCTATAAAATTGATTCATGGATTATTTTACACATAATTTATTTGATCTGTTATGAAAAAATATACTTGTTATATACAAAATTAAACATGTTCTTAACTAAAATTTGTTCTTACAATTTTGTTTTATCATTGTTATGATATTTGTCACTTTGCTTTCTCTGGTTCCTACACAGGCCATGGTGAACCATACCATAGTCCACATGACCTGCGCAGTACCTTATGATTTCAAAAAGCAGACTGCTCCTGCCGCCATTCTCACGCCACCGTTGTTTCTTACGGATAAATCCCTTTTCCTCCAGATCATGGATTGCTCTCTTGACCGTGCTGACAGAAAGGTGCAGCCCCTTGCAATGGTACCGATTGCCGGGCAGCAGGTTCCCTCTTTGTCTGCATGGTCTTGCAGATACAAAAAAACGGCTATGGCTCTGTGGGGTAGGGCAGTCTCATATATTTTTCTGTCATATTCCATGCTTAACCCCAATTCTCATTTTATTTCTTTTTATAATCTTCCGTCCGTAATGTCTGACGGATTCTCGTCATCGTTTCATTTTTGTGCCTGTTGCAGCCCTCCAATATTTGTAGAAGAAATGATCGTTACTATTCACGGCTTGGGAGCCGCTCATAGTAACGATTCGGGGCGATATTCAAAATTTTGCTTCGCAAAAATCGCCCCTCACTCCTGAATCATGTTCTCACGGAATGCGCAGTTCAGCGCATTCCTGACCCGTGAAAAGTAACAAATGATATCCTTCATTTTGGACAAAATACAATATCGCAATAGCAATATACGCCCCATTATGCTAATATTACTTTATTAAAAAAAGGGAATGATAAGGCAGAAGAATCATTGAAGAAATTGTCAGGGGAGGCAAAAAAGCATGGAAAACAATCATATCTATATCGCAATCGACCTGAAATCCTTTTACGCCTCCGTTGAGTGTGTTGAGAGGCAGCTTGACCCTATGGACACAAACCTTGTGGTCGCGGATGCGTCAAGGACGGAAAAAACCATCTGCCTTGCGGTATCCCCATCTTTAAAGTCATTCGGCATATCAGGCCGTGCAAGGCTGTTTGAAGTGGTGCAGAAAGTCAGGGAAGTAAATACCCTGCGCAAAAGCAACGCCCCCGGCCATCAGTTTCTGGGAGAATCCTATCATGCCAGGGAGCTGCAGGAGCATCCCGAATTTTCACTGTCCTATATCATTGCACCGCCCCGCATGGCACATTACATGGAATACAGCACCAAAATCTATGAGATCTACCTCAGGTACATTGCGCCCGAGGATATCCATGTCTATTCCATTGACGAGGTATTCATGGACGTGACCGCATATCTGAAAACATATTCCCTCTCCGCGAGGGGGCTTGCAGCAAGAATTATACAGGATGTCCTCGCCCGGACGGGTATCACCGCCACTGCCGGCATAGGGACAAACCTGTATTTATGCAAGATTGCGATGGACATTGTCGCAAAACATGTTGAGCCGGATAAAAACGGAGTCCGTATTGCAGAACTGGATGAAATGAAATACAGGGAACTTTTATGGGACCATCAGCCGATCACGGACTTTTGGAGAGTCGGGCGCGGATATGCCAGAAAGCTTGCAGAGCATGGGATGTTCACGATGGGTGATGTGGCAAGATGTTCTATTGGAAATGACCAAAATTATTATAATGAAGACCTGCTTTACAAGCTGTTTGGTATCAATGCGGAGCTTCTGATCGACCACGCGTGGGGCTGGGAACCTACAACCATTGACCTTATCAAACAGTACAAACCTGAGACAAACAGCCTGTGCTCCGGCCAGGTACTGCAATACCCTTATGATCCCGGAAAAGCAAAACTTGTAGTTAAAGAAATGACAGACTTGTTGGTGTTGGATTTGGTAGAAAAACATCTGGTTACGGACCAACTGACGCTTACCATCGGATATGACATTGAAAACCTGTCCAATCCGGAAACCGCCAGCAAATACAGAGGCGAAGTCACTATAGACCGTTACGGGCGGAAAGTCCCCAAACATGCACATGGGACTGCTAATCTACATGAGCCATCGTCCTCGACAAAACTGATCATGGAAGCAGTCATGGCACTCTATGACCGCATTGTTGACAAAAACCTGCTGGTACGGCGGATTACCGTGGCTGCAAATCATCTGTCTGATGAATCTGCTGTCCGTGCAGACGGACAGCAGGAATTTGTCCAGATGGATCTGTTCACCGATTATGAGGCGCTGGAAAAGCAGAAACAGGAAGAGGAGGCAAAGAGGAAAAAAGAACGCGCCCTGCAGGAAGCAGTTTTATCCGTAAAAAGGAAGTTTGGGAAAAATGCCATCCTAAAAGGCATGAACCTGGAGGAAGGCGCGACCAGCACGCAGAGAAATAACCAGATCGGAGGACACCGGGCATAATGGGAAAATATGACGATATTATTAACCTGCCGCACCATGAATCGGCAAGACATCCCAAAATGCCGGCACTGGACAGGGCGGCCCAGTTTCTCCCCTTTGCCGCGCTGACCGGACATGATGCGGCTGTCAGGGAAACGGCCCGGCTGACAGACAGCCGGGCGGAACTGGACGAAATCAGAAAAGAAGAATTGGACGTACATCTACAACTGCTCAGGGAACAGCTTGTGCAAAAGCCGCAGGCAAGCATTACTTATTTTGTCCCTGATGTGAGAAAAGACGGGGGCGCCTATTTTACCATAACAGGAACCATACGGAAAATAGAGGAAACCCGGCGCCAGGTCATTATGGAAAACGGCACTGTTATTCCAATGGATGATATTTATGGGATTGAAAGCACTATTCTGGATGATGCGGGATCTTAACAGCCAATGCCCGCCATACGCCACTCGTGGGCGGAATAGTTATAGCGCAGGCGGAATGTCCGCTGTGTGCCGTAAAGGGATGCCGTACAGATAAAGTTTGCCCCCAGTGAACCCCGTTCCTGGTCTGTTGAAAGAATCCTGTCAATATTGATCGTGACAAGCTCCCCATTCCTGTCACGAAAACGGAACCGCATCGGGGTGATTTTTCCATTGGTATCAGTACATGAAATCATCTGCACCGGGGTATCGATGCACAGGATTGTTTCCATCATTGCTCCCTCCACCTGTCAAAAATACGAAATTTTAATATATTATTGCAGGTTTTACGGAAAATATTACTTAGGCGGTTATAAATCGCATCAATTTCTTAGAAAAATTCTGATAAATATAGCAAATTAGCAAGGCTGTGAGTGTGATTTTTAATAGCCGCAGTAATATAACATAATGAAACGGATCATTTTTATCAATGGGATGTTTTAGGAAATATTATCTTCCATTAAAAATACAAAAACCAAATTTTGGACCTGAAGTCCATTTTTTGATTTTTGTATTTTTTTATGAAGTCATGGAATTATAACATGGTATGAATCGCAGTTGGGGGCGTGTTTGTGGATGCATTTTTACCATTGACCAAGATGCGGTTATTTGGATATTATCCTATAAGACATTCCCTCCCCCGGAATGCAAATCCGTAGCTGCGTATATTCTCCGGCGCAAAACCACGTGATACGAGCTCCGTCTCATACTTCTTCTCCGCGATCTGGTGGTGTGCCGCCGCGAGGGTGTCCTCAAGTGTTTTCTCATCCTCGTCGGGATCGAGTACCTTAAATTCAAAAATGAATGCCTTGCCGTTTTTGTCAACAGGTTCCAGCATGACATCGTAGCGGCCATACCCGCTCCCACGGTTTGAGCGCACGTTATACATATCCGCCATGTTCACGACCATTCCCAATACAAAACCATGATAAAAACGTTCGGGTTCTGTCTGTTCCGATGGCTTATTCCCGCTGTCAAATGAGCTGAAAGTGTTCAGGGCCACTTTATTCATGAAGGTGTTCATCTTGCGGACATTGTCATTTAGGAGCGCCCGGATAAATTCATTGTAGTATACCTCGGTGTTTCCGCCAAACCACCCTTTCACCATGTTCTCGAAGATACTCTCCGCCTCCATGTTTGTGAGTGCCAGTGTGTACACTTTCCGTTTGCGTTCACCCACATATTTCAGGTCCAGCACTTTCAGGTACCCGGTCGCCAGCAGCAGGCTCCATACCGCACTGACGCTGCCGTCAAGCTGGTCAAAGACAATTTTTTCATCAAGCTCCGCCTCAAAGCTTTTTCCCTGCAGAAGCGCCTCCATCGTCTGCTTGATGCCCGGAACCCCTGTCTGCATCAGTGAGTTCACAAGCCCGTTTGAGCTCGTGTCTGCCCAGTAATTTTCATATTTCCCGTTTTTCCTGATAAAGGATGATATGGACCATGGATTGTAAATGTCCGTATGGCCTCCGAACGTAAATCCGTCATACCACTTTTTTACCTCTTCTTTTTCGCTTCCAAGTCCCATGTCATCAAGTGCGCCAAAAACTTCTTTCTCCGTAAAGCCAAAAGCGGTTGCATATTCATCAGATGTGGTTGTGATCACATCAAGATTGTTCATTCCGGTAAAGATGCTCTCTTTGGCAATCCGTGTGATCCCTGTGATCATGCCGCGCTCAAGATAAGGGTTGGTCTTGAATGTGGCATTGAAAAAACTGCTGAAAAAACTGACAGCCTTATCCCAGTATCCTGAGAGCCATGCATCCTGCATCGGGGTATCATACTCATCAAGGATAATGATCACATTCTCCTTATAATGGCGCTGCATGAAACACGCCATCTGGTGGACCGCGCCCACAGCGATGGCGCCGGGCATTCCTATTTTTATGTTTTTATAGTATTCTTTCTCATTTTCACTCAGGCAGTCTGGCTCTAACAGATACCGGTTGCTCTCATACAGGCCGGCAATCACTTCTGTTATCTTGTTTTCCATTTCTGAATACCTGTCTGCCTTGATATTCGCAAAAGTCAGGAATATCACCGGAAATTTACCCTGCAGGTTTCTGTACCTTTCTTCATCCGAACCTTGTCCGAAAATAGAGAGTCCCTCGAACAGGTCGGCCCTTCCCGCATATTTCCTGGAAAAAAAACACTCGAGCATACTCATGTTCAGGGTTTTGCCGAAACGGCGCGGACGTGTGATCAGGGTTACATCTGAACCCGTCTCCCACCATTCCCGGATAAAATCCGTCTTGTCAATATAAAACGATCCCTGTGACCTGAGTTTGTCAAACCGTTGTACTCCTATATTTACCACAGGTTTCCTATTCATGTTCACACCTCCCACAATGTATGAGTCCATCTGCTGATATCAGTATACACGATACCGGCATTTTAGGCAAATAAACAAACAGCAGGATATAAAAAAGCGGATCTGTTATTGCCCAAACAGATTTTGTTTGATCTCTATGTTTGAATATTTATTCATATCCTTTACCAGATGCAGGGGGACTTTTTCATACCGGCTGAGCCATTTCCCCTGTATTCCGAGATATTCTGCCACTTCCCGGGGCAGTGCGCCGTTGCTGAGCAAGATCCGTATTCCCATATTCCTGAGGGAAGAAAATGTCAGGTTACTGCCAAGATTGTTTTCCCTGACGGTTTTGTTTAGCGCATGCTCAAGGGTGCGGACTGCGCAGGGGGTGCGGCGTCGGGATATCAGTAAATATTCATAACTGGCATCGGTACTGTCACAGAGCTGGAGGATCATGGCGTGAAGGTCATCGGGAACCAGCAGGTACCGGGGATATTCACCCAGTTCCCCCTTATCTGAACATCCTGTCCATTGCCTTCTCGTCCGCATCAGGATACAGTTCTTTCAAACGGCTGCAGATCTTCCCTTTTGATGTCAGAGGCTCCTCACTATATGCCCCTGTCACCATATCACATCCCCACAAATCCTCCGGCCGGCAGTAAACGCAGACAGGCATTCCATATTCCTGTCCTTTCCTATTCCGTTTCCGCCTGAACTCTTTTATGCAAAGGTAGGTCTGCATCTGCAGGTCCGTTATGATCCCGTCAAAATTTTTATAGCCGTCTTTTCCAAATCCTGCAAACTGCTTCAACTGCAGTCCCGTGTATTCTTTAACCTCTTCACCGGGGCTTTTCCCAAAGCAGTCCATTATTCTCTTATGCCTTATGTTGGCAAGTTCGTCATCCCACCTTGCATCAAAGTCATAACCGTCCCTTCTGTAATTCACGAATGCAGGAAGCCATTCCATACTGATAAACCCCGCTTTCCTGCCAAAAAATCTGCCGTATGCGATTTCCCCTGTGCCTGCGATCATCTCCCTCCACTGCCAGGGATCCTGTTCCTGGTCGCCTGTCCACCAGTAGAGAGGTGATACATGCTCCTCCGCCGAAAATCCTTCTATTTCATTTTTAAATAAAGGCAGAAATCCTGTTTCATTGATCAGGCCAATTAACTCTCTGTATGTTTTTATACGGTTTGGATCATCCCAGTCCATGCCATGCATAACCCATGCGTCGTTTTCATTCGCCATATATTTTTCCTTTCCAGTCGGTCATATTGTTAATCTGTAAAATAGTCCTTATCCTGTTTAATGTTCTCTGTTTACCCATTCCATAATACATCTGACCGTAATCTCCCTCTGCTCCTCACCGCTGATTCCTGGTATTCCGTCACCCTGCTGTATTCCGTAGCTTCCAAACTGTGCATGGCATCCTTCCCCGATCTCGTATTCCTCCGTATTCTCTGGCAGATTTACCAGATTTCTGTAATATTTTTCCATATCCAGCACACCGTCCCTGCTCCCGTATACAGAGAGCACATCCAGCCCGGACTTGCTTATGTCTTCCGTTGAATATGCTGCCAGAAGGATAAGGCCTTCGTATTCCTCCGCGTGCCCTGCCACATAGCTTGCAGCCATGGAGCCGCCGAGGGAATGACCACCTATGTACCAATTGCCGATCTCCGGGAACATCTCCTGTATTCCCTCTGCCGCATCGATGTCAAGCACGGCCAGATTCCACGGCATCCTGACCAGCACGCAAAACATCCCCTGTGCCGCCAGGTCATGGAGCAGGGGTGCATACGCGGTGTATTCCACCTTGCCGCCTAGATAAAATATCAGCCCGGCTACCGGATTTTCTGGTGAAAAAACTATCATTTCCTTCAAAGTCTGGTCTACTTCCACTGCCCCGTCTGTCACAAGGGCATCCATTGCAGTATCATCTGCATGGTAATAATCACTGACATAAATGACACAGCCCAGAAACAGTGCTGCCATGACTGCACAGACAGCAGTCAATAACACTTTCCATTTCCTATGCTTTTGTCTGTTGCTGTCCGTATATCCGTACATACATTGTTTTCCTTTCCAATGAATACTTTTACCTTGATGTTTTCATCATACCAGGCCTATCTCGTCAGATCCTGCACCCACTTATATTTTCGAAACCGCGCCATCACCCAGGGTATCTTTCCCACTTCGTCCAGGCAGGTACAGGCATAAACTGCAAGCGGCGACCAGTGCAGGACAAATGCCCCGGAGAGTGCCAGGGGAATGGCTATCAGCCACATACAGACAATCAGGCTGTACATATCAAATATGGCATCACCGCCGCCATCCAGCACTCCGTTTATCGTGACAGTATTTACACAGCGCCCTATCATGTAAATGGACATGATCACCATCATTCCCATAAGATATTTTCTGGCCTGATCTGTCAGGATAACCATCCTCACGACCAGTGGCGTCACTGCAAGTACAAGTACTGTGGATATTAATCCCAAAACAAAGGATATATTCCTGAGCTTTATTCCATAAGCCTTCCCCATCCCAAGACGCCCTGCACCAAGTTCATTTCCCACAATGATCCCTGCCGCACTGCCGATACCGTTGCACATACAACAGATCAGATCCCTTGCAACCGCTGCCACGGAATTTGCCGCTGCGGCATCAGTGCCCATGTGCCCCATGATCGCAGTATATGAAGTAAACCCTACACCCCAGCACAACGAACCTCCCATGAGGGGCAGGCACTGCTTTATGAAATCAGATCTCAGTTGTCCGGGCAATCTTAACAATCTGCCAAATGCTGGACGGATATAGGACGTTTTCGATGACATGATGATACATAAGGCCAGCTCGAAAACCCGGGAAATCGTTGTGGCAAGCGCAGCTCCATCCGCCTGCATCCTTGGTGCTCCTGACAATCCAAAGATGAATACTGCATTCAGACATATGTTCAAAACCACGGCACAGGAACTAATGAATGCCCCTGGCTTCACATGCTCCGACACTTTCATCGTGGTAAGATAACATTGGGATATCCCTGAAGAAGATACGACCAGCCCGCGATACGCAGATACGAACTGCCAATGGCAATCAGCGGAGCATCATGTGTAAATATACGCATAAGCTGTCCTGGCACCAGTTCACAAGCCAGAAAAAATATGACGGACACGCTTCCGCAAACCCAGAGCATGATGTTAAAAACATCCTCTAATGTTCGTCTGTCACCCTTACCCCAGTACTGCGCTCCAAGAATTGCCCCCGCAGCCGTGGCTGCTGAGAGAAACATGTTCTGAACAAACTGAATCTGGGTTGCCAGGGAAACGGCTGTCATCTCATCCTGGGCGACTTTCCCAAGCATCAGTGCATCACCTGCAGCGACTGACGCGAGCATCAGACTTTGAAGTGCAATTGGCAGGGCAAGTCTTGTCAGATTCCGGTAAAATTCCTTATTATTGATCAGCATTTCCGTTTTTTTCTGTTTCATAAAATAACCCTCGTATCGTTCATTTTTATATTCAATTATGATTCCACACATTCAGCAGAATAAGCATTGCCAAAAAGCAGATATTTCCCACTGTGAAAAGCAGGATATAGGCACCCTTGCACCCGCCTGCCTCCTTTGCCACATACTTATAAGAAATCAGGCTTGCCATAGATGCGATCAGTGTCCCCAGTCCGCCCATATTTACAACGATCGTCTGCATCACCACAACCGGCAGGAGCAGCCGTTTTTTCTGTTCTTCCCCCAGAGAGTCAAGTCCCGTAAAGGTAAACGGCACAAACGTGATCAGCGCGACATCATTTGTAATGAACATACTGGAGAAGAAACAGAGCAGAACCAGTGTCAGTACGAGACTCCGCCACTCTTTACACGTCCAAGGAGCATTTGAGCGATCCATCTGAATATACCTATCTTCTGCAGTCCTGCCATGACACTCATCAGGCAGAACAGAACTGCCAGTGTCCTGAAATCAATCTGCCCCATGTATCCCCTTATATCTCACTGAAAAACATTCTTTCTCCCAACAAAAGTTTTCTATTCTTTCTTGTCCTGTGAGATATATTTTTCAATCGCTGTCATGCTTTTTACGCCAAGCCGCTCCTTGAGCTCCTTCATGTCTTTGGTCTCCTGGTAAAAATTGGCTGCCGAGATCTCCCTCAGCTTTTCAACCGAGATTGTCTGTGGATTACTTCCGGCAGAGGAATACTTTTTCAGTACCCTCTGTATGGACCGGACTGCAAGACGCCTGCCATCGGACGTGACAAACAAAGGAGATACCCTGTCATCAGGCTCTGATGGAACAGCTCTGCCATGGTCGATAGGTTGAACCACCCATTCAGTACAGTCCGGGTGCGCTGGATGGTACTGTATCCATTTCCTTTTTCAATATTGATTCGAAAATATTTCCTGATATCGTCATAGGTTATTTCAGAATATGCTCCGAAATTTATCGTATCCCTATTCACATTCTTCTTTTCTGTCAGATATTCGTTAAATCTCAGAAGATCATACACGTAAATAATCTTCGTTGCGGTACTTTTGTTCAGATTCATGATATATCCCTGATTTACTTCCGGAAGTCTGTCACAGAGCTCCATCAGCTTACGAATTTCCGCATTCTCTTCCATAATTTCTCCTGTAAAATTGCTGTTTGTTTCCCTTTGCATACTACGAATCCATTCTACCATGATCGCTGCGCAATCACGGTAAAAGCATGCCCATTCGGGCGAGTATAATGTCTGACGACATTATACCATGAACTCTCAAAAGATACAACAAAATGCAATGCGCATATGAAATATTACACGCATCGTGTTTCATCTTCTCCATTTTCACTCCAAAATTTTTGCTCTCATTTCATCAACCTACCTAATCAATCCAAGTCCTTGTAACCATTCGGAAACCTCTGAGGACGCATCCTGCAGCTCGTGTTCCTGAATTGCAAGTCCGTCTAAAATAGTGGCATCTGGCAACGTATTCCGAATTGAATCAACGCTTTTCCCCCACACACCATTGCCATAAATAGTAATTTCCAGAGAAATCATACTCCTCTAAAAACGTAAATACTGGCATGGGCATATTATTCCACCATATTGCGTGTCCAAAGTGATACAAATAATTCTTGGGTGCTATCGTTTTAACATTACTGCAAATGCCCGAATATCAACACTTTTCAAAAAGGCTGATGCACTCATGAATGGGCGGCTATCGTTAGCGGTTTTTAATCATCCCTATCAACTGGAATTTAATCATATAAAGCTTCCCATGTTTCTGAACTCATTGCCTTGAAACACATTTCTATCTGTTCTCTATTATTTTTTTCTTCTGCAAGACAAGGCAATTCATCAATTCCAAAATAATCAAAGCCTGTAGTTTCAATGTTGGAAATGAATTTACCGCCTATTACTTCACATTGCATAAATATTTTACATACTTTATAAGCATAAATTGGAAGATTGTGTTTTTCTCTATCTTGAACTGCTATTATCCGTTTCACTCTAATATCAAGTCCCGCTTCTTCTTTAACTTCCTTTATCGTATTTTCCTCAACAGAAACATTCACATCTACCCAACCGCCTGGCAATGCCCATGTATCATTTGCTTCATGTACAAGCAATATTTTTCCCTCTTTAAATATAGCCGCTCGTGTATCTATTTTAGGCGTTTGATATCCCACATCACTACAAAATAAATCTTTCACCTTTTCTAGTGGAATCTCTGACTGATAGCTAATCATTTCTGCTGATATTTCTCTAATGCGCTCATATCTTTCAAGTTCATATTTATCTTTACAATAAAATAATCCCGCCTGTGCTAAACTTTGAAGTTCAACCGCCCATTGTAACCATTTCTCATTTTTCTCCATAAGATAATCCCTCACAATTCCGATTTCTCAGTTCTAAAAATTAGAATTTGAAAACAATTACATGCCAACAATTTTTCTAACTGTATTCGCCGTTCTTATCGTCAATTTACTGCCGATATTTGCGCTTGCTGTTTTAGACCACCAGTTTGTTTTTTGATAATCTTTCCGGCTGAAAGACCAGAATACAGTTTCTTTGTATTCCATAATCTTTTCCAATCCCTCTTTAGGCTCTCCGATTTCGTTATACACATCTTTGAATGTTGTGGGCGGCATGATAAAGATTAAATTATCATAAATCTCCTTGCTTTCATCTCCCCACCAGTCGGGCGCATGATATAAAATGTCCTCAAGTTCTTCCTTCGATATGACAAAAACAGGAATATCTAAACTATATTGATTTTTAATCATTTCCTCAATTCGGCTTGTTGTTTTGATTGTATCAGCTTCATTACTTGAAAAAATCACATTACCGCTATTCAAATAGGTTTTGACCTCTGCATAATCAAGTCTTTCAAAGCCCTGTTTTAATTCTGCCATTGGCACTTTGTTTTTGTCACTTATATTGATACCTCGCAAAAAAGCAATATATCGTTTCATCTATACTGATACCTCCACGCAGATTCTGATCTGCTGTTCACTCTTAACATCAGAATTATACCTCAATTTTTCACAAATTTCCATACACGGAATATTCTATTTCCACGCACAGAAAAAGCGGCCGAGGCATCTGGCACAAACCTGATTCCTCGACCGCTGCTTTCTTTAAATCTCCGTGCTGACTTCCACACCTCAGGGTACGGCGCATCTGGGCTACTGCCGTCCATCTTTTTTGCATTTTCCATTTATATCTCATGATAAACCGGCTTCATTCTTTCATAAGTACAAAAAAAATTAAAACCCAAATTTTTCAGAAATCGCTTTGCATCCCTTATATAAGTTCCCAAATGATCCGGTTTATGGCTGTCACTGCCAATCGTAATAATACTGCCGCCTAATTCACGGTACAGTCTAAATATTTCCACAGATGGTGTTGTATCTTCCAGACCATACCTGTGATAAGATGTGTTTAATTCAATTCCTTTTCCATCCTTAATCACAATTTTTAGTATTTCTTCCACAAATGGCTTTATTCTTTCAAATGGATACACACCATTTCTATCATATCGTGTGATCAGATCCATATGTCCAAGGACACTGTAATTTTTATACTTCCTAACCACATTCAGCATTTCCTCATAATATCGCTCGTTATATTCCTGCTGGGTTTTTCCCTCTTGAAAATCTTGTGTCCAAAACTCTTTATCTTCCACCTGATGAATGGATAATATAATAAAATCAAATGGGAACCTTTGAAAAAGTGTTTCAAATTGTGGAATTGTGTGTATCTGTATACCAAATTCCAATCCGATTTTAATCATTATTTTATCCGCATACCTACACTGTAAATCTTTTATCGCTGCTATGTATCTGGGGTAATCCACATTTGCCAGCGTTTCTCCATTCCGGTACATAATCTCCTGCCCACTATCCCAATCATATTTAATCCCGTAATCCACATGATCCGTTATACAAATCTCATCCAGATTCATACGGATAGCATCTTGTATCACATCCTCCAACGGATAGACGGAATCATCGCTGAATTCCGTATGCACATGATAATCAGCATACATACTCAAACCTCCTTGACCTGACTATTTTTTATTGCTATAATTATACTGTTTATTTTTAGTTATTTATATCAGTTTGCTGCACATATCAATAACAATCTTGTGAGGTTTTATTTATGCTGACATTAATCGAACTAAAGGATGACCGATCCGAAAAGGTACACTATGACAACTCCGACTATCCAATCTATATACGGTACGGACGTCTTTCCCACTATCCAAATTATGCTGCACCAAGCCATTGGCACGATGATATAGAATTGATTATGGTTTTAGCCGGAGAAATGAAATATAATGTAAACGGTAAAATCATAAACCTGGCAAACGGCAATGGTATTTTTGTAAATGCAAGGCAGATGCACTTTGGTTTTTCTGATACCAGGACGGAATGTGACTTCATCTGCATTCTCCTGCATCCGCTGCTTTTATGCTCTACATCTTCCTGCGAAAATGATTTTATCCTGCCTGTTATTCACAATAATGCAATGCCATATATCTTCTTGGACACAGATATCACCTGGCAGGAAAAAATATTGGAACAAATCCATTTCATATATACAAGGAAAGACCTGAAAACTGTGCCTCTGGATGTGCAGTCCTCATTTTCAGCAATCTGGTCTTTACTCTATGAACATATGCCGCCGGATGATACTATGACATCCCTGCGGAGCAATGATCTGACCATAACAAGAAATATGGTGGGCTTTATCCAGAAATACTATACCCAGAAAATTTCCCTTACTGACATTGCCGCATCCGGGGCCGTCGGGCAGAGCAAGTGTTGTAAATTATTTGCAAAGTATTTCAGCCAGACACCGAATGTATATCTGACACAATATCGTCTAAACAAAAGCATCGAGTTATTACGCTATACGGATTTATCCATTATCGAAATTGCCCTGTCTGTCGGATTTAATGGTGCAAGTTACTATGCAGAAACATTCCGCAAATGGTTCGGCAAAAACCCGACAGAATTCAGAAAGGAAGAAAGGCAGAAGTAATGCGGCTGTTATCGGCTGCTTCTGCCCATCACCTTTTCACTTTCAGGTCAAAATTCCATCCGTTCCACAATATCCTGCCATACTTCCTCGTCAATCTCCTCATCACGGAACAGTTTTCGTTTATCTTCGTCTGTAATCTTACGAATAACTCTGCATGGGTTCCCTCCCGCAATACACCAGTCAGGAATATCCCTTGTTACTACACTTCCGGCTCCAATCACCACATTATCACCGATATGCACGCCGGGACAGATTACCGAATTACCGCCAATCCACACATTATCACCTATGGTCACTTCTTTTCCATATTCATAAGCCGAGTTCCGGCTTACCGGATGTATGGGATGCCCGGCAGTGTATATTGCCACATTGGGAGCCATCTGGCAATTATCGCCTATCTTTATCCTGGCAACATCCAACATAGTACAATTATAATTCGCAAAGAAATTTTTTCCTACTTCAATATGATTCCCATAATCGCAGTAAAAAGGTGGATTTATAAAAGCATCCTCTGACTTCCCCAAAAGTTCCTTTACCACCTCTTCAATTCCTGCAAAATCAGAACGATCAATAAAATTTAGTTTTTGTAAAATTGCCCTGCATATCAGCTGCTCTTCAAAAATACTGTCATCCGAAATATATGCTAATCCCGCATCTCTACGCTGTCGGTTTGTCATTTTGGTTTCCAATTTTACTATCCCTCCATACATTACAATTATTCCGGCTGTTCGTCAAACCGCCTGTCCTTAAAGTAATATTCTTCATCATGTTCATTGATTTCCCTATATACTTTGCAGGGACTTCCAAATGCTATTACATTTGCCGGTATATCCTTCGTCACAATCGAACCTGCCCCAATCACAGAATTTTCTCCGATTGTAACTCCAGGCAAAACAACTGCATTTGCCCCAATCCATACATTGTCTTCAATGGTAATAGGAAATGAATACATGCCATCTGTGCGATGCCTTGGATGAACGGGATGACCCGTTGTGCATAAGGTTACATTCGGTCCTATTAGGACATTCTTTCCTATCGTTATTTTCCAATCGTCAATCAAAGTCAGATTCATGTTTGCATATGTACCATCCCCAATTGACATGTATTTTCCAACCGCCGCCGTAAGTGGAGGCACAATCCATAAATTTTCCCCAACACTTCCAAACATTTCCTTAAGAAGTGCTGCACGTTCACTCATACTTTCCGGTGGCAGACTATTAAACTTACTGATCATGTTCTTTGCATGCGCCTGCAAAGCCATGTTTTCTTCGTCATCCTCCCAAAGATATCCCTTTTTCATTTTTTCCTGTTCTGTCATTTTTCACCTCCGCTTTATACTAAGTTATATTTTTTACCCAGCCATATTTCCTATAATGCCGGTACACAACTGGAAGTTTCACTATCTCATCCAAATTCAGCACAAAATAAATTCCCAATACAGGAATCTTTAAAACAAAAGCACACAGGCATCCAATCGGAATTGTAATGCACCATAACGTCACCGTATCACAAAGCAGTCCAAATTTAGAATCTCCCCCTGCTGGAAAAATTCCACCTATTGTCAAGCTGTTAACCGACTTACCCACAAGATAATAAGAACATATAACCAACATTCCCCTCAAATATCCTCTTGCTGTCGGTGTCATGCTGACCAGCTCCACAATAACTGGCGATAAAGCCAACAAAAACACCCCTGATAGAACCCCGCATGCAATAGATACCTTTGTTAGTGTCCTCCCGGCCTTTTTTGCCTCTTCAAAATGATCCGCCCCAAGTTCATTTCCTACAATGATACTCCCTGCACTTCCCAGTCCAAGACATAGGCAAACCACAAGGTTTTTGGAAATATTGGCAATACTGTTTGCGGCTACTGCATCCGTTCCTAAATGCCCCATGATAACTGAATACATGGTAAAACCGCCACCCCATATCAGTTCATTTAACAGGACTGGTGCCACTTTTCTCCAAAACTTTCTTGTCAGATTTCCATCCAATAAACATATCCTCAGCTGTTTCATTTTTACTGCCACATAAACGATACACCAGACCATTTGAACAGCTGTTGCAAGTACAGTTGCCAACGCCGCTCCTCGAATCCCCATCGCAGGGACACCAAATAATCCGAAAATGAATATAGCATTCAGTATGATATTCAAAATAACCGTCATACTGCTGATTGCCGTACTCAAATTCACAGCATCACAGTTTTTCATAAAAGTCAGGTATACCTGTGAAATTGCAGACAAAAGATAGGAAATTCCAACATATTTTAAATATTCACTTCCCATCTTGATTAACTCAGGTTCATTTGTCAAAAAATGCATGATACCCTCGGAGGAAAATACCGCACCAAGCAAAAACAAGATAGCAACAATGCTGGAAATATAAAGAACCAAGCTAAATACTTTGGAAATACCTATGTAATCTTTTTTCCCATAATACTGTGTGGTAAACATATTTTCTCCTATAACAAAAGCCGTCATAAAAAGATTAAATACAAATGTCACCTGTGAAGCCAGTGATACCGCTGACATAGAATTTTGGCTTAGCCTTCCCAGCATAACTGCATCGCTTGCACCCACAAGTGCAATCATAAACTGTTGGAACGCTATTGGAAAGACTAATCGTATCATTTTCTGTTTTAGGATATCTGTTTCCTTCATAGCTATTTCTCCTTAGTTTTCTGGCATAACAATATCACATTTCAAGTATAAAATCTTTCAAAATAGCTTGTATTTATATAACAATCCTGCTTTTTATCAATTATTTTAATGTGAGACCAATATTTTCATCTAACAGAATCTTTTCCGCCTTATTTATTTTTCTTTTCAACTATAAATGCACATTCGGACACAACTTCCAAAAGTGACCACGGGGGTTCAAATGCTCTTTTGGGAGGGTTCAAAAGTGAACACCCCCTCTGTCGACTGCCACATTTTTTCAAACCAGCCAAAAAGCAAACAAGCAGATAAGATCATATTCCTTTGCAGTCAGGGTGATTTCCTGATTGCCGCAGCATACTTTTCGATGAACTGGGTCAATTTCCAAACCGGGGAGTGACATCACCGGCTCGTGCTTCAGCCACAAAAGATCAAATTCAGGATGCCGCTTTAAAACCTCCATTATCTCATCAATAACAGGGGAACTTCTTCCGTTGGATTCAATTACCAGTACACGTTCGATATTATCACCTTCTTATGAAATAAATTTATGATTAATGAGGACCCTTCCGTCCTTGACGGACAAAAATATTTATGCAATATGTGAACCAGGCAAACAGGCATAAAATTGATGCATAATCTATAAAGCAAACCAGAATAGATTCGCCATAATCAAACAAGGCATATTCGGACATCAAAAACATACGCTGTAGCAGTTCTCTTGAAATAAGAGCGTATAACCCATAAACAGCTACAGGCAAAACAGTTATCCGTGCAATGGTCCAGTACAAATGTTTTGAGTTTTTCATTCGTTTTTTCACTGCACTAACTGCCATATTCCAATGAAGCCCCACATGAATTGACATCAGCACAAAGCTCCATATTGTAAAAAACATGTGCATTCTTCGTCCTATTAAAGTTGCTTTCAAATGAAAGAATGTTGATAAGGTTGTCGAAAGAAAAACAGCACTGGTAGCCAAACCCAAAAATGAGACAAGCAAAAGCAGATTGATAACTGTATGAAAGAATCGTACCGGCGTATATTTTCCTTTGCATAATCCTGAATACCATTTCCTGTCTACAATATTATGCAAGGTAATTAGAATAAACAGTATCATCCCTCCCCAGCCATGCAGTGAATCTCCAATTAGGTGGTATGCCATTTGTAAAAGAACCAGAATAATCATTCCGGCATCTA
>CAMWXE010000054.1 GCA_947178145.1 uncultured Lachnospiraceae bacterium
TTTAAAGAAAAGTCTTAAAAATCAATGATTTTGGGCTTGACATTATAGGAAGGAGGGAAATCTTATGGCAAAAGATTTTAAAAAATTAGCTGATATTATCATCAAAAATGTTGGTGGATCAGATAATATTCTGGGATTGACACATTGCATCACACGTCTTAGGTTCAAATTGAAAGATGAGACAAAGGCGAACACAAATGTATTAAAAAGTACGGAGGGAGTCATTACTGTAGCACAGTCGGCCGGACAGTATCAGGTGGTGATCGGCAATGATGTGGTGGATGTGTATGATGAGGTATGCAGCCAGGCAAAGATAAGCAGGGGAACCGATGCATCTGACACGGAAGAGGAAGAAACAAAAGGCGTTGGAAATAAACTGATCAATCTCATTTCCGGTACATTTTCTCCGATACTGGGTGTTTTGACTGCCACTGGTATCTTAAAAGGACTGTTGACGCTGTGGTCATTTATCGGTTCCTCTGTGTTTGGAGTTGATGTGACGGTAACAGGTGCATATATGATCTGGTATGCAGTGTCAGATGGTTTCTTTTACTTCCTCCCGCTGATACTCGCCTGTACTTCTTCAAAAGTATTTCGGTGTAATCAGATGACAGCCATGGCATTGGCAGGAGGTCTCATTTATCCGACACTGTCAGGTTTGTCGGGTACGATGGAGGCAGCGGGGTCACTGTTTGCAGGGACATTTTTTCAGATGGATTATTATACAACCTTTTTCGGCATTCCTGTGGTTATGCCGGCAGGTAGATATACCAGCACAGTTGTTCCGATTATCGTGGCTGTGGCGTGTGCCGCATGGATCGAGAGGAAGATACAGAAGGTTATGCCGGCAGTGATCAGAGGATTCATGGTTCCATTGCTGACACTGTGCATTATGATGCCGTTTTCCTATCTTGTGATTGGACCTGTAACATCACTCCTGTGCAGTTTGATCGGAACTGTGATCGGGGCAGTTTTTGAGATTCCTGTTGTCGGCGGGTTATTTGCCGGAATCCTCGTCGCAGCACTCTGGCAGATTCTCATCATTTTCGGCCTTCACTGGGGACTTGTGCCACTTGCAATCATCAATCTGGGTGCGTTAGGATATGATTTTGTGCTGGCTCCGTCTGTAGTCTGTGTCTTTGCACAGGCAACGACTGTTATGGCGATGGTAGCAAGATCTAAGGATGACAGTTTCAAGAGAATGGCAATTCCGGCGGCAGTTTCCGGTTACTTTGGTGTGACGGAGCCCTGTATCTATGGTATTACTCTGCCGAAAAAGAAGCCTTTTGTGATGTCGTGCGTGGCATCGGCGATCGGTGGTGCGATTATTGGTTTTGCGGGCTGTAAAACGTATTCGGTTACGGGAATGAGTATATTTGGCTATCCGAGCTTTATCAATCCGGAGACAAATGATGTTTCGGGCATGATTGTCGCAATTGTTGCTACGATCGTTACGATTATTATCGCTTTTGCACTTACCTATTTTACATACAAGGAGCCTGTTGCTGGTTCAGGGGAAGAAACGACAGCGAAATCATTGGAGAAGGGAGAGGACAGGATTGTCGTTTCTCCGATTACAGGAAAGGTTGTCGAGCTGGCCAGTGTCAGTGATGAAGTATTTGCATCAGGTTCCATGGGACAGGGTGTTGCGATCCAGCCTGCCATAGGAAAGGTATATGCTCCGTTTGATGGCGTGGTAAGTGTGTTTTTCCCAACAGGACATGCGATCGGCCTGACTTCGAAACAGGATGTGGACGTTCTGCTCCATGTCGGGATAGATACCGTTTCATTGGAGGGAAACGGTTTTATACCAAAAGTACAGCAAGGGGATAACATTAAAAAAGGTGATCTGCTTCTGGAATTTGATATGGATATGATACGAAAAAAAGGATATGACATTATAACCCCAATCATAGTAACCAGTGGGGAAGAAGTTCTTGTGTCAGGCATTAGAAAAGAGGTCACAAACGGACAGGAACTGTTTCAAATCGTAAAAGATCATAAAGGATAAAGAGGTGATAGCATGAAATTTCCAAAAAACTTTCTCTGGGGCGGTGCGACTGCGGCAAATCAGTATGAAGGTGCATGGAATGAGGACGGGAAAGGGATCTCCATAGCAGATGTGTGTACAGCAGGAGATGCGAAGACTCCCCGAAGGATATGCACAGCAGTTTGGGAGGGCGAGAGATATCCCAGCCATGGGGGGACGGCTTTCTATTATCGCTACAGGGAGGATATTGCGCTTTTTGCGGAGATGGGCTTCAAAGCATTTCGTATGTCAATAGCCTGGACCAGGATTTTTCCTACCGGAATGGAGTCTGAGCCGAATGAGGCCGGTCTTGCCTTTTACGACAAGGTGTTTGACGAATGTATCGCGCACAATATCATGCCGATTGTCACGATCTCACATTATGAGATGCCATATGCTCTGGTCGAACAGTTCAATGGATGGGCAGACAGGAGATGTATTGGCTATTATATGAATTTTTGCAGGGTTATCTTCGAGCGATATCAACATAAAGTGAAATACTGGCTGACTTTTAACGAGATCAATGCAGGTGTGATCCCTGTCGGCAGTATCCTTGCCCTTGGAACCGTGAAGGGGTATGAGGGACCATTATGTCAGGCTCCGGATGATGTGCACGCCAGATATCAGGCGCTGCATCATCAGTTTGTTGCCAGTGCCATGGCAGTAAAGCTGGCACATGAGAAATACCCGGACTTTATGATGGGAAACATGTCGCTGTTTGCACTCATGTATCCATACAGCTGTAATCCGGAAGATGTGCTTCTTGCCCAGCAGAAAATGCAGATGATGAACTGGTTTTGTTCAGATGTGCAGGTGAAGGGTGAATACCCATATTATGCAAAACGGTACTTTGAGGAAAACAATATCAAACTTTCAGTTGAAAAAGAGGATATGGAGACCATAAAGCAAGGTACGGTGGATTTTTATACTTTCAGTTATTATATGAGCAATTGTGTGTCAACGGATGAAAGTCTGGGAAAAACCTCAGGAAATGTGGTAAGCGGCATTAAAAATCCATACCTGCATCAGAGCGAATGGGGATGGCAGATCGATCCAACAGGTCTGCGGGTCGCGCTCAATGAAATCTATACCCGGTATAAAATACCGGTCATGATCGTCGAGAACGGACTGGGGGCGGAGGACATCAAAGAAGCGGATGGCTCCATACATGATTCCTACAGAATCGAGTATCTGCGCAGACATATTGAGCAGATGGCGAAGGCGATCGAGGACGGCGTTGACCTGATCGGTTATACACCATGGGGGTGCATTGATATTGTCAGTGCCTCCACCGGTGAATTGAGAAAACGATATGGATTTATCTATGTGGACAGACAGGATGATGGTGCAGGAGATTTTTCAAGATACAAAAAAGACAGTTTTTACTGGTATAAGGACGTGATCGCAACAGATGGTGAATCCGTGACATGACGAGGGAGGTATCATATGGGGGAAAATCTTGGAAATTGGATTACAAATGGGACAGCGGCTCCATTTTATGCGAGGAAGCAGTTTGAGATCACAAAAGAAATAAAAAGAGCCAGCGCGAAAATCTGCGGACTTGGACAGTTCCTGTTTTACATCAATGGAAAAAAGGTGGATGACCATGAACTGGACCCAGGCTGGACAAATTACCGGAAATTGATCCAGTATGTGACATTTGATGTGACCGATTATTTGGCATACGGGCAAAATGTGCTGGGAGCTGAGGTAGGAAACGGCTGGTTTATCAAAATGGATGAACATTATACCTTTTCATTTCCGTCGTTTATGCCGCCTAATCCCAATCCATATCAGCCCTATGGAAAGAGTCTGGTGCTGGCAATGGAATTGTCAATTACATATATGGACAGTACAACAGAGATCATTCATGCAGATGAAACATTTGCCGTAAAAAAGAATCCGGTCGTGATGAGCAATGTGTATGGTTCGGAAACGATCGATGCGCAGTTTGACCAAAAGGACTGGTGTACGGCAGAGTATGATGCCTCTGACTGGGAAGCTGCACAGGTAGTGAAAGAACCGGATGCGCCAAAAGGGAAGATGATAGAGCAACGCCATCCCGCAGTGAAGGTGATCAGGACATATGGCGGTAACTATATCGGCACAGTGAACGGACGTGAGATTTATGATTTTGGCCAGAATATGTCCGGTCTTATGGAGTTAGAAATATGTGGAAAACCTGGCGACACCGTGAAATTGTATCCGGCAGAAAAACTGGGGCCGGACGGGGATGTGGACCAGATGATGAAAGGCTGGGGTAATCTGGACGCCTGTATCACATTTATTGCAGGGAAAGACAGGGAATGGGAGCACTTTCGGATGAAGTTTACCTACTTTGCAGGAAGGTATGTCGCATTGGAGAAGACTGCTCAAATCAAAACCCGTGGCCTGAAAGCCCATGCGGTGTCCAGTGTATGGAAGACGGATGGTTCTTTTACCAGTGATGACGAGCGCTACAATCAGATTTATGACATGATCGAGAAAACCGTGGAAGCAAATATGTTAGGTGTGCACACGGACTGTCCGACGATTGAGCGTTTTGCGTGGCAGGAGCCAAACCATCTAATGGCGCCATCGATCTTCTATATGAAAGATGGGAGGAAACTGTGGGAAAAATTTCTGCTGGATATGCGCACAGAACAACTTACAGAGCAAGATTCATTTAATGATATGGACGGGGGAAAATATTATCCGGGAGAAGGGCTGATACCAGCCCAGTGTCCCTGCTATATCCCAAATGTTCTGCCAGTGCCGGGGTTAGGAGATTTTTATGACATTATTCCGTGGGGCAGTACCTGTATTTTAGGTGCATACTGGCATTATCAGTTCTATGGGGATGAGAAGATCATCAGGGATAATTACGATGCCGGTATACGCTATCTGGAACATGAGAAATCCATGGTAAATGAAGAAGGCTTCTTGAATCATGGTCTGGGCGACTGGGGGAATCCGCGCAATGAGCTGGCGCGCGAAAACATTGAGACCGTATTTTTGTATGCAGATGCTGTGACATTGGCAAAGTTTGCGGAAATACTGGGGAAGATGGAGGATAAGACAAGGTTGGAATCCTATGCTGAGGAAGTAAAGAAAAACTATAATGAAAAACTTTTATCACAGCATCCGGAAAAAGGATTCTGGTGCTACAGGGTGTGGGATCATCCTGGTGAGATATTTCTGACACAGACATCAGAGGCGTTGCCACTCTATTGGGGCATGGTTCCTGACGATAAGGAATCAGATGTCGCGGAGGCGTTTCGATATACCTTAGAATGTGAAAAAGCATTGATCAGCGGGGAAGTGGGACTGCCTTATGTCATTCAGACAGCACGGAAATATGGAATGAATGACATGATCACGCGGTTTGTAACACGCACGGAGCATCCGGGTTATTACGCTTTCATTCTTTCGGGTATGACGACACTCGGGGAATACTGGGAAGAAAATCCGCGCAGCCACTGCCATGACATGATGGGGCATATCATAGAGTGGTATTATAATGGAATTGCCGGAATCCAGTCTGGCGAGCCGGGATTTGGCAAAGTGACGATCACGCCATATCTACCTGAAGGGATGCACGAGTTTCATTGTTCCTACAATTCTGTTAAGGGCGAGATCAAGGTACATGTAAAAGAAGACAAAGATGAGATCATACTCGAAACATATGTGCCCAATGGTGTAGAGAAGAAGATCGACACATCAAATTTAAAAGTGCGCGGTAAAAGAGTGATAATATAAGGTGGCGTGGTAAGAAATTACTAAATTATACATATGAATTTTGTGAAAAAGGATGATGAACGAAAACTTGACAGTTATATGGGAAAATGATATCCTGAATGCAGATATAGTATGTAACTCAATTGGAGGCATTAACTATACATAGCATTTTGGATGTTTATGTGTATTAATGTCTATTTTTTTTGGAAATTGCAAAACACCTCATTGTACACATATTCATCCGCTTGAATCTATAGAGAATATATAGAAAAGGAGAGAAGGATATGAAAGACAAAATTTTTGGCGTTTTGCAGCGTGTCGGGCGTAGTTTTATGCTGCCCATAGCAATCCTTCCTGTGGCAGGGCTGTTGCTTGGAATCGGAAGTTCCTTTACAAATGAGACAACAATCGCCACTTATGGATTGGAAAACATATTGGGAAACGGTACCCTTCTGCATGCATTGCTTGTCATCATGAATAAGGTCGGAAGTGCAGTATTTGACAATCTGCCCCTGATCTTTGCGGTGGGGGTGGCGATCGGCATGGCGAAGAAAGAGAAGGAAGTGTCTGCGTTATCTGCTGTCATCGCATATTTTGTGATGAATACGGCAATTAATGCGATGCTGATGGTCAACGGAAAAATACTGGGAAGTGGGGAGGCAGCGCCAGATGTGCTGGAAGGAACGGTGGCATCTGTCTGCGGAATCACAACCTTGCAGATGGGCGTATTTGGCGGTATTATTGTAGGCCTTGGTGTAGCAGCATTACATAATAGATTTTATAAAATAACGCTGCCGAATGCACTGTCTTTCTTCGGAGGAACTAGGTTTGTTCCGATCATTTCAACAATCGTATATATGTTTGCCGGAATCGCATTATACTTTGTCTGGCCTGCCGTACAAAACGGGATCTATGCACTTGGCGGTCTGGTGACAGGAAGCGGATATGTGGGGACACTGATTTTCGGACTGATCAAGAGAGCGCTGATCCCTTTTGGATTACACCATGTGTTCTATATGCCATTCTGGCAGACCGGCGTAGGCGGCACGATGGAAGTTGCAGGGCAGATGGTGCAGGGCGGACAGAATATATTCTTTGCCCAGCTGGCTGATTCTGCTGATGTTACGCATTTCAGCGCAGACGCAACAAGATATTTTTCAGGTGAATTTATTTTTATGATCTTCGGACTTCCGGGGGCGGCACTGGCTATGTACCATTGTGCAAAACCGGAGAAGAAAAAAGCAGCAGGAGGACTTCTTCTGTCCGCTGCGCTGGCGTGTATGATGACTGGCATTACGGAGCCGCTTGAATTTTCATTTCTCTTTGTGGCGCCTGCATTGTTTGCCGTACAGGTCATTCTGGCGGGTTCAGCTTATATGATCGCGCATATGCTGGATATTTCCGTAGGGCTGACATTTTCCGGTGGTTTTTTGGATTTTTTCCTCTTTGGGATCCTTCAAGGAAATGAAAAGACCAGCTGGATGAGGGTGATTCCAGTCGGAATCATATATTTCTTCTTATACTATTTTATGTTTAAGTTCCTGATCAGGAAATTTAATTTTAAGACACCCGGCAGGGAAGACGATGATGTTGAGACGAAACTGTACACAAAAGCGGATGTAAATGCGCGCAGGGAGGGCAGCAAAACGGATAACAGCGCTCCTGAGCAGGGAGATTCGGTCAGCGAGACAATTACCCGGGGATTGGGAGGCAGGCGGAATATCAGCGATGTAGACTGCTGTGCGACAAGACTCCGCTGCACAGTATACAATGCAGAGTTAGTGAACGATTCCCTGTTAAAATCAACAGGTGCATCAGGCGTCGTGCACAAAGGAAACGGTGTACAGGTCATCTACGGACCGCATGTGACAGTGATCAAGTCAAATCTGGAAGACTATTTGGAGAAAGCGCCGGATGAGGAATATATTCAGTCAGAAGAGATAATACCACCGGAGGAGAAAAATGAAACAAAAGAACCAACAAAAGTGGTTCAGTCCATCATCATTTCCAGTCCCATGCATGGTGTAGCGGCAGATCTGTCAACCGCGCCGGATGAAGCTTTTGCCGGAAGGATGATGGGGGATGGTGCAGCAGTGACGCCTGCTGATCCCATTGTAAGGGCGCCTGAGGACGGAGAAGTGTGTTTTGTGTTTGAGACAAAGCATGCGGTCGGATTTCTGACGGATTCGGGAATCAGCCTCCTGATCCATGTCGGCATAGACACTGTGAAGCTGAACGGGCAGGGATTTGAGGTGTTTGTCGAAAACGGACAAAAGGTAAAAAAAGGCGATCCAATGCTGAAACTGGATCTGGGATTCTTAAAAGAAAATGCGCCGTCTATCGTTTCGCCGATCCTGTGTACGGAATTGGAAGAAAACCAAAAAATACGGCTCCTGAAAGAGGGAAGTATCCAGCAGGGGGAGGAACTGTTTGCAGTTGATATATATGAATAAAGTGAACGCGGGCAGGATGAGATATGTATAAAATAAAAAAGGTTTTGAATCATAATTCATTATTGGTAATCCAGACGGACAACAACAAGGAATATCTGATGATGGGAAAGGGAACCGGGTTTGGCAAAAAAGTCAGTGAATATGTTGAGGCGAAATCAGGCGATACGATATATTCCCTTCAGGAAGTGACAGAGCGGGGGGATGCAAGGGATATCGTCCAGAGTGTTTCCCCAATCTGTCTTGAACTGGCGAATGAGGTATTGAACCAGGCAGAAAAGGAATTTGGAAAGATTGACAGATCCATTCTCTTTCCAATGGCCGATCATATAGAGTATGCTGTCAGGCGTATCAAAAATCATGAGCAGATCAGCAATCCGCTGACCGACGACATCCGTGTTCTGTTCCATAAGGAATATAAGGTTGCACAGTGCATGGAGGAAATGCTCCTGGAACAGTTGAATGTTGAGATAGATGAACATGAGATCGGGTATATTGCGCTGCATATCCATTCAGCGATCAATGACGAAAAAGTTTCCCAGGCCATGCAGATCGCGCGGGCAGTCAGGGAATGTATATTGTTGGTTGAACAACAGACGCAGAAGAAAATTGACGTCATGTCATTAGCTTACAACCGTCTCATGAACCATGTACGGTATATGGTGGCACGGGCAATAAGCGGGGAACGGTTGAAATTAAATATGAATGATTATATGGAGATTAAGTTTCCGGAAGCATTCCAGATAGCCGCCAGTATATGTGATGAGGTAGGAAAAGGCTTGAGATGCGAGCTGGATGAAGTGGAAATAGGCTATCTGGCAATGCATATTGAACGAGTGGCAAGCGAAGAGCTTAGTACTGAGAATAAATTATGAAAAACGGAAAGGATAGGTAAAAGTTATGAAAGAATTTAATTACACGATCACAGATGAATTAGGAATCCATGCAAGACCTGCAGGGCTGCTGACCAAAGAGGCCAAGAAGTTTTCGTCAGTCTGTACCATCAGCAAAGACGGACAGAGCAAAAAACTGACACAGCTTATGATGATCATGTCCCTTGGCGTGAAAAAGGGCGATGTGGTGACGGTCCAGGCAGACGGGACAGACGAGGATGCTGCGATTGCTGCATTAAAAAAGTTTTTTGAGGACAATCTGTAAAATTCGCGGCACGGTAACGGACAGTCCGTGCATCGGGACTCCAACGCACGGACTGTTACAGAATGGAGGTCAGGATAGATGAAGAAATATACAGGAAAATCTGTTTATAAAGGAATTGCAATGGGGCCATTGCTTGTGATGAAAAAGAACGATGACCTGGTGAAACGCTCCAGGATTGAGGATACAGAGGCGGAGATCGCAAGGGTATCAGAAGCGATAGAAGTATCGCAGGGACAGCTCCAGAGGCTGTATGACAAGGCATTAAAGGAAGTCGGGGAAGCGAATGCTGCAATTTTTGAGGTGCACCAGATGATGCTTGAGGACGATGATTATCTGGAAGCAGTCTATAATATGATCCGCACCCAGATGGTCAATGCAGAATATGCCGTGGCGGTCACCGGGGATAATTTCTCAGAAATGTTTGCGAATATGGATGACGAGTACATGAAAGCAAGAGCAGCTGATGTAAA
Source organism: uncultured Lachnospiraceae bacterium (assembly GCA_947178145.1). GTDB lineage: Bacteria > Bacillota > Clostridia > Lachnospirales > Lachnospiraceae > COE1. The sequence continues at coordinate 9,825 of CAMWXE010000054.1, forward strand.
AGACATCTCCAACCGATTGATCCGCAGTCTTAGCGGCAGTCAGGATGTAGATCTGACTGCCGCAGGTCCTTCTGTCATCGTGGCAGATGATCTCTCGCCAAGTGAAACTGTGCAGATGGATAAATCCAAGATACTCGCCTTTGTGACCATTCATGGTTCCACAAATTCCCACACGGCAATTCTGGCGCGGATGATGAACATTCCCGCACTGGTCGGTGTGCCGCTGGATCTGGAGGAACTAAGCAGCGGGATGATCGCAGTGGTAGATGGATTCCAGTCAGAAGTGATTTTTGATCCGGCGGAGGAGATTAAAGTTGAAACGGAAAAGAAAATAAAGGAAGCGCAGGAGAAACAAAACCTGCTTCAGACGCTCAAAGGCAAGGAAAACTGCACCCTTGACGGAAAAAGGATTGATATTTTTGCGAATATTGGAAGCGCTGCGGATGTGGGTTATGTGCTGGAAAATGATGCCGGAGGAATTGGTCTGTTCCGCAGTGAATTCTTATATCTGGGGCGGAATGATTTTCCTTCGGAAGAAGAGCAGTTTAATGCCTACCGCCAGGTACTCCAGAACATGGCGGGCAGGAAGGTTGTCATCCGTACATTGGATATCGGCGCGGATAAACAGGTTGATTATTTCAATCTCGGCAAAGAGGATAATCCGGCAATGGGATATCGTGCCATCCGGATCTGTCTGACACAGACTGATATTTTTAAAACACAATTGCGTGCACTGTTCCGTGCGGCTGTATATGGTAATCTGTCTGTTATGTATCCGATGATCACGACCGTTGAGGAAGTGCAGAAGATCCATGAAATTGCAGAGGAAGTATGCAGGGAACTTGATGAACATCAGATCCCGTATAAAATGCCAGAGCAGGGGATCATGATCGAGACACCAGCTGCGGTTATGATTAGTGACGAGCTGGCACCGATCGTGGATTTCTTTAGTATCGGAACGAATGACCTGACGCAGTACACACTGGCGATTGACCGTCAGAATGAGCGGCTGGATGCATTTTATAATCCGCACCACAAGGCGATACTGCGCATGATCAGGATGGTGGCGGACAATGCGCATGCAGCCGGTAAGTGGGTAGGGATCTGCGGCGAACTTGGGGCGGATGTAGCACTGACCGGAGAGTTCCTGCGAATGGGAGTTGATGAATTATCTGTGGCGCCGTCTATGGTTTTGAAGGTTCGTCAGCGTGTGCGTGAGATCAGGGTTGAGGAGTAGCTGGATGGCTTGCTGTATAAGTATTCAGCTGAATATGCTGCGTGTCATTTGTCTTTGGGACTGGTAAGCTTGTATAATGGATGATACAGGTGTTTTTTGGAGATTTTTGTGAATGTTATTCAATGCTCTATTCGGCTGATAATTGAAATTGCGGGCTGGATGGAGCATTCGTTATATTGTCACTAAATACGGGACAAAATTCGCAGGCAGTATTTCAAGCGCATAAAGCGTCATTACTTCTGGTTCATCCTGCATATCCCTTGAGAACCACAATAAAAAATGCTTGAATATTCCACCGATATAAAAAGAAACTTTATATTGATCCGATAATGGCTTGCTTTCGTCAACCTGCGAATGAAAATATTTTTCTAATATTTTTAGGAACAAGATGGAAAGACCTGATTGATAAATGGTCAGCATCTGCTCTTTGTAGCGCAAAGAATGTTCAAACATCCTTGTAAGATAAGTCTTAAAGTCAAGTTTCTGTTGCCTGCTCCAGTCGAGATACTCTCCCATAATTTTGTCTAGGAAATATAAAATAATATCCTCTTTGCTATTGAAATGGCGATAGTAAGTAGAACGGTTGACACCTGCTCTGGCAGTAATTTCTTCAATGGTAATATTATGAAATTCTTTGTCCCGCATTAAGATCAGCAGGCTGTCTGCAATATATGCTTTCATCATTTCTGATGTCGTAGATTTTCTTCTCATAAAAAGCACCAAAACCCCCTCTCCTGTTGCAGTTAAGTCTAGAAATCTTGAAAATTCCTTAGTAAACTGATATATTTAAGAAACAATGGTCTCTTTTTATTATAAGAAAGAATGATGAAAAGTCAAGGAGGATAATATGGAACAAATAGAAAAAGAACATAGTAACCCTCTTGGGAATGAAAAAATCTCCATATTGCTGAGGAGATTTGCTGTTCCAAGCATCGTTGCCATGCTGGTAAGTTCGTTGTATAACATTGTGGATCAGATTTTTATAGGACAGGGAGTTGGTTATCTTGGGAATGCAGCGACAAATGTCGCGTATCCATTGACAACGATCTGTCTGGCGGTTGCTCTGCTTTTTGGCATTGGCGGAGCCGCGACTTTTTCTCTTGTCCTTGGTTCCGGGGACAAAGAAGGGGCAGGCAGAACAGTAAGCAATGTCCTGTACATGATTATTCTATTCGGGATCATATATGCTGTTTTGGCGGAATTATTTCTGACGCCGATGCTGAAGGCTTTCGGCGCCACGGGTAATGTCCTTCCTTTTGCAGTAAAATATGCAGGGATCACGACTCTCGGAATGCCCTTTTTGATGTTTACAAATGCCATGAGCAGTCTGATCAGGGCAGACGGCAGCCCGAAGTATTCGATGACGTGCATGGTAATCGGAGCAGTGCTAAACACTGTTTTGGATCCTCTGTTTATTTTTGGCTTTGGGATGGGGATTGAAGGCGCTGCATGGGCGACTGTCCTCTCACAAGTTGTCTCCTTTTTATGTGCTCTCCGCTATTTGCGGCATTTTCAAAGCATCAGCTTAAAAAAGGAATATTTTCAATTTCAGGCAGGCAGATGTATTCAGATTGCATCATTGGGATTGAGTAACTGTCTGACGCAGCTGAGTATAACACTGATTCAGATCGTAATGAACAATTCCCTGACTTACTACGGCGCGCGCTCTGTTTACGGAGAGGATATTCCCCTTTCGGCGGCCGGGATCGTCATGAAAGTCAATTCTATTTTAACTGCCGTGTTTGTCGGGTTGAGCCAGGGCTCCCAGCCGATTCTTGGATATAATTATGGGGCAGGAAACTATGAGCGGGTGAAAGGAGTGTACAAGTTAGCCATCAAGTGCTCTTTTGTTGTGTCAACGTTTGGATTTGTAATGTTTCAGGTTTTTCCTCGATATATCATCGCTATTTTTGGCTCTGGGGATAACGAATTGTACATAGAATTTGCAGTAAAATTTATGCGGATATTCCTTTTCATGGTCATCATCAATGGAGTGCAGCTGATATCCTCAAATTTCTTTTCCGCCATTGGAAAGCCGTTTAAGGGAATCATGCTCTCCCTTTCCCGTCAGGTCATTTTCCTGATTCCGCTTATGCTGATCCTGCCCACTTTTCTGGGCATAGACGGGGTTATGCTTGCTGCTCCTGTATCGGATACCATTGCATTTGTATTCAGCATTGTTTTGATCAAGAAGGAATTCGTCCAAATGTGTCCTGTTTAGTTTCAGTTTATCAAAGCATGGTATTATTTGTTTGGAGGTGGAACCTGATGATTCATATTCTTGTTGTGGATGATGACAAAAATACGAGGAAGCTGTTAAAGGCAGTCTTGAAATCCTTATCATTCATTTGCGTTGTGCTTTGCGCATTGGTTTTCCCAAAATGCGACAGCCTGTTCCAGCCATCCTTCCGCTTCAGTACCTTTTCCCAATCCAACGCCATGTGCTGTTCCGGGAAATGTTTGATACACATTTTTAATTCATTTCAGATTCAGTTCCTTTGCCAGCATCTGCGTATTTTTAATTGGTACAGTATCATCCTGCTGGAATTGCCAGACAAACGAAGGGGGGGTATGAGACGGTTATCTGTTTTTCTATGGAATATTTTTCGATCAGCGTCTGATCACCGGAGTGGTTCTTGCCCAACAGGTTTCTTCTGGAGCCTTTATGTGTTTTTCCTCCCATCGTTATTACTGGATACGCAAGAAATAGCGCTCCTGGCTTTGGAAGTCCGTAATGTATGTATCCCAGTTCCTGGATTCCCATAGCCGCTGCAAGATGTCCGCCTGCGGAGAATCCGGCTATCGCGTAATCCTATGCCTCGACCTGGAATTCTTGCGTATACTGCAGAATAAAGCGGATGGCCTGTGCCAGATCCTCCATTGGATTTGGTGCTTTTGCATATTTCCCTACACGGTACTGTATCACAAATGTAGAATATCCCATTTGATTAAGCAGTTGTGCAACCAGATATGCTTCTGCCATCGAACAGACCGATGCGTACCCGCCGCCGGCACAGAGCACCACAAATTTTGCTTTTTTTGATACAGTCAGGGCCGCAATCCCTGTCATTTTTCTGGACGGATCGGATGCTTTTTCCTTCGGTGTCCAAAAATCGTAAAATACCTTTTTCTTTTTGGTCTGCTCAGATAAATACTCCATTCCTTCTGCCAGGCTTTGGGGATTCCATGTCTTAGTCATCTTGCACATGGTTTCCAGTTTGATATTGCTGATCAGACTTCCGAAAATTCCTGGCATTTCTCCCACCATTAACTCATGATCCCTGAATTCAGGTGCATTTACAATATCTTTCAGTCTTGTCTCTGGTTTTATCATATTGATACCTCACTTCCTACAGTTCCTTAACTTTATATTAAACCATAATGGTGAAAATAGCAGTAGGGAATAGACAGGGATTTTGTTTAGAATCATAAGATCTTAGTACTGTAAAAATTTGCAAAGTTTTAAGAAAGTGAGTTTCGGTTGAACAGGCTTATCCTTTATATTATAATAAAAATATGCAAATAATAGGATTTTGAAGAGAAAAGAGAAAACAACATGGATCCAGCCATCATCAAAGCTGTTAAAGAGCGTTCCGCTTCTTACTCTTTTAAACTATGGAACCGTATTCAGCAGAACCAGATCGATTCGGAGGATGAAAACAGGATTTTTACCGCTGTCAAAGAGTGGGCTTCTGGATTTGACTTTCATGCAGAATCGCATTCGCAGGATGAACTGACCTCCTTTTTATGCGAAAGTCCTTTGGATTTCCTGCCTTCATTCCTTTTCCGTCCCAGTTCCACGGCAGACATTTTTATCAATTGTCATGATACGTTTATGAATCATGTCATTCCCATGACTTTTTTGAGATGATTTATGTCTGTGAGGGGGATATACTGGACTGGGTAGACGGAACTGAGATTTCACTTGCCAAAGGAGGTCTGTGCATCCACAATCCCAAGGCTCAGCACAAAATCGAGAAGATGGAGGAGGAAAAGGATATCGTATTGAATATCCTTCTCCCCCCGGATATGTTCCAGCGTTCCTTTTACTCAATGCTCACACAGAACAAAGAATTAGACCAGTTTTTCAATAATTTCATGGTGTCCTCTGACAGATGTTCCAATTTTATGGTATTCCATGATACATCTGCCAGAATCGATACCATCATGGAACTCTTGGCGGAAGAGTTTCTTCGCGGGGAAAATGCCTCCCGTTTTGTCTTGGAGTCCACCCTTGTAGTGCTGTTCGGCGAACTGCTGCGGAAATACAAATCAGACCCGTTTATGCAGAAATTGACCGCTTATATTGCGGAGCACCTGACAGATATCAGCATGGAAATGTCTGCACAGGAATTTGGATACCACAAAAATTACTTTCCCAATGTCGTCAGACAGCAGACGAATCACACTTTTTGGGAACTGGTTACGACTGTCCGGCTTCAAAAAGCGGTCAATTTGTTGCTGTTTACCGACCAGCCAATCGATGAGATATCTGACACGATTGGTTATAAGAGCACGGCATCTTTTTACTGCCATTTTAAAGAAGTGTACCACATGACACCAAGCCAATATCGGAAGAAACATTTGTGTCATTAAAATGTGCACTCAAAATGATATGTCCCTGCATCGACGCATTTTTTTACGCCATCAGGCAGAAGAACTTCGGCGGCTCTGGGGGTAGTTACATGTAGGATAAATGCTTTTCCGTGGCGTTTCCAGTTGACCTGAATCTTTCCTGCCACGCTTTCATAAACACAGTTTACTTCCTGAAGGCTGCCTCCTATGACTGGCGCAATGCGCACTTTCTCAAATCCCGGAAGCAGCGGTTCAATCCCTGCCACGCTGCCATACAGCCAGCCCACAATCGCCCCCGGCGAATAATGGTTCATGGAATTTTTGGGATTTCCCTGTGCGTCTTTTCCATACCAGTTTTCCCATATGGAGGTAGCCCCTTTGTTGACCTCGTACAGCCAGCCCGGCTGCTCCTCATTTTCCAGCATTTTGTAAGCCGTGTCCGCGTATCCATAATCGGACAGCACCTTACATATATGCGGGGTGGAGAGGAAGCCCGTTCCTACATGATAATGATTTGCAATCACTTTTTCGTTCAGCATTGCCACGATCGCAGGTTTGTCCTCTTCTCCGGCCAGATTCAGCGCAACCGGTCTTACGAACCGGAATTGGCGTTCTACTTTTGACCGCCCATCTGGTAAAAATTCCCGCTGATAGGCTTTTTTTATTTTTTGATAGAGAGACTGATAGTATGCTGCGTCCTCTTTTTCTCCAAGGAATCTGGCAATTTCGGACGCCTTACCGACGGACCATGCGTAATAGGCGCTTGCGACCTCCATATCGGGTGCTGTAAAGCCGCGCAGGGCACCTGCAGGCATGCTGCCGCCCGGCTCTAACCATTCTCCCCAGTGAAAGCCGCAGTCGATCAGATGATCATGGTATGCCGGTTTTGCCTTGTTCCAAAGTTTTCTCTTTTTCGAGCGTTTTTCCATAAATGCGATATGCTTTTTTATTGCTGGATAAGCCATCTCTAAGATCTCTTTGTTCCCATAAAACAGATATAAAACAAACGGTAGTTTTACAATGGCATCCGACCATCCCGCAGCACCGTCCATAAAAGACGGCAGGCCGCCGTTCGGAACGATATTTTTGATCCGGCCGTCATCGCCTTGTTCCAAAATGACATCCTGCAGCCATTTTTTGAAAAACTGGTAAGTATCCATCTGATATGTTGCTGGAATGCTGTATACCATGATATCGCCGGTCCATCCCGCTCGTTCCCTGGTGGGGCAGTCCGTGGGGACATCCAGGAAATTGCCCTTCATACTCCATCTGCAGTTGGATACAAGCTGGTTGATTTTGTCATTGGAACATTGGAACTGTCCTGTCTGCTTTAAATCAGAATATACCGCGATGGCAGTAAAATTTTCTTTTCTCACTTCTTCCGGCCAGTTAGTCAGCTTCACGTACTGAAAACCGTGCACACTCGCCATGGGCTTATAGGTCTGCGTGCCATCTTTCAATATGTAGGATACTGTCTGGGGAAATTGGCCGGTCTTTTTGCTCTTTGTGAAATTCAGGTTTTTTTGTGTAAAATTGCCTGCTGCATCTAGTGTTTCACCGTGGATCATATCCACGCGCGTGCCCGCCTGTCCTGTTACCGTAAACTCCATATAACCAGCAATGTTCTGCCCGAAATCCAATACGACAGAACCGTCCGGTGTCTTTAGGATTTTCCGGGGGCGAAAGCGCTCGTGCTCCCGAATCTTTTCCCCTGCGCTGGAACGATGTTTCCGCCGTATTCTGTCATTGCCGGCGTCTTCCATGATGAGTCCGAAAATACAATCTGTTCCCAGCCCGGCATTTCTTTTCTGGCATCATACAGTTCCCCCAGTTTCATATCGTGAAACCCGAGCGGTCCATAGCCGCACGCTTTCCAGCTGTCATCGGAAAGGATGGTTTCTTCCCTGCCGGCGTAGGACAGGGTAAGTTTCGCGTAGAGTTTTGGTTCCTTTTTGTACCATTCCCTGCCAAGTGTGGCGGCTATGACATTGTCTCCTGACAGTAATTGACTGGTAACATCGTATTCCTGATATTGCACACGGTATGAATAGCTGGTTCGCCCCGGCAAAAATACCTGTTGGTCCAATTCGTGACCGTTCAGGTATCCTTTATAGATTCCCAGAGCCGACATGCGCAGAATGGCCTTCTCTGGCAATTTGTTGATATGAAATTTTTTTCTGAAATAGATACCGTTTTCTCCTGCATCTGGCAGACTGATCATTTTTTTCATAGATACCTCCCGGAATTTCTCAAAATGTACTATCTATAGCATAGTGTTTACGAAAAAAAATTGCTATATGATTTAAACAGGGATTTGTTTAAAATCTTAAGATTTCTTAACAGTTACATATTATGACAGCGGTTGAGCAGGAAGAGCTTTATGAGAATCCGATAGAAATGCGAGCATAGGTGTGGTATGATAGTGTACATATTAATGATTGATTAAGGAAAGGATGGTGCTTATGAAACTGAATTATATCACGTTTATGGTAAGAGATATCGAAAAAACAATTGATTTTTATCAAAATCTTGCAGGCTTGAAGATTGTCAGACGGTTCAATCCCGGGATGGGCGAGATCGCATTTATGACAAATGCAGAGGGTGAAACGAAACTCGAATTTATCCAGTTTGAGAAAGTTCCCAAAGTTCAAGTATCTGGTATGACAATGAGTTATAAAGTGGAGGGGATCCTTGAAGAAGTGCGCAATAAGGCTATTGCTATGGGGTATCATCCATCTGAGATTATCATTGAACCGCCCAAGCCAGAACACTTTAAGGTTTTAGATGCTGATGGCATTGAGGTGGAGTTTAGTTTGTAAATCAGAGAGTATGGGAAATTTTATTCATGTGAAAAGAATTGTTACAGAGCAGCAAGATAAAGTTTTTAAGTACATTTCAACACAAAAGTGCATTCTGAATAAGAAACAGGAGATTGCTTCCATGTGTATTTTGACTGCGGAGGACGAAGTCGAGCTTGCAAAAGGGCTGAAGTTTCTGTTGGAAAAGAACAAGTTTTCTGTGGATATTGTCCATGACGGGGCAGACGCCATGGACTGTTTTCACTATACCGAATATGACGTTATTGTGTTGGATATCATGATGCCGAAAATAAATGGTCTTGAGGTGTTGTGCCATATAAGAAAAAGAAAATCCAGTGTTCCTGTATGGTTGCGTCTCCTCAAAGCTATGTTTTATTTCTGTGAGTGACAGCTTACATATTTCAGGTGGAAAAGCAAGCCATTTTAAAGTAATTTTAAATTTACCCCCATACCCACGGTAAACGCAAGCTTTTATGTATGCAAAATGACATGGGGGCAGAGTTTGTTTTGGATGATTATCTGATCAATGTCACCTTTGGAGAGGGCGGTGTACTGGGGCACCGAAAAGAGGGCGGTCCTGTGGGAGGTGGTTTTATCATCCGCAGGGATCGTGACAGGTTTTTGATATGCGGTATCGCCTGCAATATTCAGATGAATCCGAGATACGCAAGCACGGATGTTCGTAGCTTATCGCGAGGCATCCGTGCGTTTGAATACTACGATATTTTAGTACTTCCGGTTCTTTTTGCGGTATTTCAACGGTGAAATCCCATAATACTGTCGAAAAGTGCGGGCAAAATGGTCAGAGCTGTTGTAGCCGGCGTGTTCTGAGATCGTTTCGATGGTATCATCAGTCTGGATCAGGAGGTTGGAGGCCTCCTCCATCTTCAGCTTTTTGATGGTCTCGGAAAAGCTGTCTCCAGTCACTTTTTTGATAATTTTTGATATATACGGGATAGAGTAATTAAATTTCTGGGCGAGCTGTTCTAAGTTGATCGTTTTGTAATGGTTTTTGATATAGCGCAGGATTGGCGCATAGTCGGTCCCTGTATCGTGGTAGGAGAACTGGCTGTAGGTGCTGTAATTGCGGAGCACATTGACAAACAGCAGATTCAGCCAGTGGATGCCACACCGGTTCACGTAGGTGTCCATGCGGAAACCCTCCAGAAACAGCATTTTTACAAGGGTGCGTATCTCCGCGGAGTTGGTGGTCTGAAACAGCAGGTAATTGGGTTCGGAGGGATTCGTCAGGATCTGCCGGAAAAAACTGGAGAGGATGTCGGCCTCCGACAACAGTGAGAAAAATGTGACATCAAATGTCTTCTCTTTAACCAGTATGGGAAATACGCAGGATTTTTCTGTGAGCAGGCGGGTAGCGTGCCTGGCATAGGGAGAGATAATGCAGAAATCGCCTTCCTGCAGTTCCCTTTTTTCATCCAGAAAAGTCAGCTCACATTTTCCGCTGAACACGTAATCAATCTCAAAGCAGTCATGTGTGTGGACATTGTTCTGCGACTGGTAAAACTGGCTGATTGTTGTCATATCGTCAAATTCAGATACAATTTCATAGTCCTGATTTTTGAACAATTCTTCTGAGGAGAACGCATAGTATAATTGTTTTGCCGCATCCAAAAAAGCCGTGTCATCCAACAGCATAAACTGCCAGACATCCGGGGAGTCTGGCTTCTGGGTAATGTAATCCCCTCTTTCATAGAGGTTTGTCAGTGCGATCCTGAAATCACAGCAGGCATGCTTTGACTGGTAATAATGGGAAAATTCCTGTTGAAGCTGCCCGATGGAGAGATAGAAGATCATGGTCGTTTCCCTTCTTAATTTATTCTGCTTTTTTAAACACAATTTAGTATATCATGCAGATACGGAAAAGAAAAGTATAAAAAATGTCGGAAATGAGGCTGTGATTTTACGTAGTCCGCAAATGCTTCTTTTGATATCATAAATCTATCAAAACAAATAACGTCGGGTAACAAACAAGAAAATCAAGAATTTCGAAAGGAGCGAGGCTATGAGTGATCAGACTACACCAAAAAGAGAACTGAGTTTACGCGAAACGATCTGTTATTCCGCAGGGGAAATGGGGACGAATATGCTGTTTGCAGTGATGAGTGCTTACCTGCTTGTGTACTATACGAACTATGCGCACATCAATCCAGGCATCGTCGGGACGATCATGCTGATCTCCAAGATCATTGACGCATTTTCCGACCTGGCAATGGGATTTGTGATGGAGAAGTTTGCAAAGTCCGGGGCGGAGAAGGCAAGGCCCTGGCTGAAAAGGATCGTGATTCCCTATGCGCTGGCAGCTGTTGTGATGTTCTCTGTTCCAGAGATGACAAGCACCGTGTCACAGGTGATCTATGTGTTCATTACATACAACCTGTTCTGTACACTTTACACGATGATCGTGATTCCATACACCTCAATGCAGGCGTTGCTATCGAGAAATATAAAGGACCGTGAAAACACAAGTGTTCTGCGCTCCATTTTTAACACCGTGGCATCGACGATCGTGAACTCCTATACGATGACCTTTATCGGATGGGCAGGCAACACCAAGATGAGCTGGACGATTGTGATCGGTTGTTATGCACTCCTCTCCCTGATTGCCTATTCTCTGTGCTATTTCAACACAAAGGAAAGAGTGGGTGCAGAGGAGGCTTCGGGAACATCTGAAACGAGCAGTGCAAAAGAAGAAAAGCTCGGTCTGGTTGACGGAATGAAGCTCATTGTAAAAAATAAATACTGGCTGATCTGTACCTGTATCAGTATCTGCTCCGCAGCTGTCATATCGCTGAATATGGGCTCGATGTATTTCTACATGGCTTATGTGTGCGGAAAACCGCAGGCGGTTCCCGTTGTCGGAATGCTTCTCTCCATGCCGATGCTGTTCCTGATCCCGCTTTCCAAGCCGGTAGTGGCAAAGAGCGGTGTCAGAAATGGTCTGATCCTTGGCCTGCTGGTCATGTCTTTTGGAAGGATCGTGTTAGCTGTCGGCGGCAGCGTTTCGGTTATGGTGATTTACGCAGGTTCGATCTTATTTGCGGTTGGCTGCAGTACACAGTGGTGTGCCTATCCGTTGCTCTGCAACACAGTGGAGTACGGCGAATGGAAAAATGGTTTCCGTCAGGAAGGCCTGATCATGTCGGCAAACAGCTTTGGCTCAAAATTTGGCACAGCGATAGGAACGGCGCTCTGCAGCTGGGTACTGGCATGGACAGGATACAACGGCGAGGCCGAAGTGCAGTCTGCGTCAGCGATCGCAGGAATTTCTACTGTATACGTGGTTCTTCCAATCGCCTTGAATATAGTCTGTATCATTGTGGCACTGTTCTATACATTGGAAAAGCAGTATCCTACAATCATTAAGGAACTGGAAGAAAGAAGAAACAAAAACAGCGCAGCGTTTTAAAGGGGGATGCTTATGTACGAGGAAAGAATAGAGGAACTATTATCACAGATGACCATAGAGGATAAGGTATATGCGCTCACTCCGCTGGACGGGGAATACTGCCGGATCCGCTCACTTGATTTTCACGGTCCGATCCCGCAGGATGTTCCGGCGGGCGGCGCTGACAATTGGAAGACAGGCAAACCGACTTATGGTAAGGATGGCAGACCAAACGACGGAAAATATCATCCAGTGGCATTTCCCTCCAATTCATCTGTGGCAATGAGCTGGGATAAAGAGCTTACATACCATATCGGGCAGCTGTTTGCAATGGAGGCAAAGGCAAATCCGGAGAAGGTAAATATCCTCAACCGCCCTGGCATGAATCTGAAACGTTCTCCGCTGTGCGGCCGCAATTATGATTATTTGAGTGAAGATCCTGTATTAACTGGTCTGCTGGCGACGGAGTATGTAAAAGGAATCCAGAGTGAAAATATTGGAGCCTGTCCAAAACATTTTATTGCGAACAATCAGGAATTTGACCGTATGAATACGGATTCCCGCATAGAAGAGTCGGTGTTTCATGAGATATACCTCCGACCATGGAAGATGGTGCTGCAGAATGCAAAACCATGGATGGTTATGAGTTCCTACAATAAGGTAAACGGTGAATGGGTTAATTCCAGCAGACAGTGTATGGATGCTCTGCGGAAAGAGATTGGTTATGACGGCGTGGTGGTTTCTGACTTCCAGGCGATCCACCACAATAAGATTGCGGCGCACAATCAGGGTATGGACATTGAGCTGTCTGATCCTGCGGTTCATGTCCAGGAAATATGGGATGCGCTGGAAAAGGGTGATATCACGGAGGAGACAATTAATACAATCCTGTGGCGTCTGCTCAAAATGGCACTCACTTCGGAGAGCTTTGACAATTCCGCAGTAATGGATATGGAGGTTTACCATCAGGAGGCAAAGGAGATTGCGGCGCAGTGCATTACGCTCCTGAAAAACGACGGTATTCTTCCAATAAATTTATCCGGAGACATGGCATCGGGAAGAAAAATACTCGTAGCAGGGCAGCTCGCATCAGAGCCAAACGTAGAGGGTAGCGGAAGTGGTTATATGAACGGTTATAGAGTAGATATACCGTTGGATGAGATAAAGAAACAGGCAGAGAAACAGGGACTTGTGGTGGAATATAGTCAGGGATATCAGGTGGCAGAGTCCCGTCCTCCGGTAGATACAGAACCAAATCATAACTTGCTGGATGCATTAAAGGGACAGATTGGTGAGAATGATGTTGTGTTTGCATTTGTAGGGGCGCCTTGCGGATATGAGTCCGAGAGCTATGACAGACCACATATCCGTCTGCCTAAGAATCAGCAGGCCTTGCTGGATGCCTTGACAGAACAGACAAAAAACATTGTCATTGTCTTGACAGGAGGCAGTGTTTATGATCTTGCACCTTGGAACGACAAAGTTAAGGGGATTCTCTTTGCCGGATTGGCGGGAGAAGGTTATGGAAGCGCGGTTGCAGATATTTTATTTGGAAATGCGGAACCGGGAGGCAGACTTACAGAGACGTTCCCGCTCAGGGAGGAACATGGTCCTGCTTATTTTGATTTCACGCCGATCTACAAGGAAATGCCCAAGGTGAATTATTCGGAAGGTCTGCTGGTCGGATACCGATGGTATGATACCAGAAAACTGCCAGTATTGTATCCGTTTGGATATGGGCAGAGTTATACGACGTTTAACTATCATGATTTTGCCATAGACAGGAAAGAGATGGGAGCCGACGAGGAGGCGAAAGTTAGCATAAAGGTGACAAACACAGGAAAGCGTGCAGGCAGTCAGGTCATACAGATGTATGTCCGCATCTGCGATCAGCTTTTCAGAAGACCGGAAAAAGAGCTGCGCGATTTCGCTAAAGTCTGGTTACAGCCTGGTGAAACGAAAGAGGTCATATTTATCGTTTCACGCAAGGATTTGGAAGTTTATAGCGCAGCGCTGCACAAATGGGGGGTCCAGTTAGGGGATTATGATATTCTGCTAAATACGTCAGCAGCAGAAACGATTGCGTTTGGCAGTCTGAAAGTTACTGAAGGGGATCAGATGTTTTTCTTTACTTCCATGACACCGCTTGCGCATTTTATTAACTGTCCTGCTTTCCATGACTACATCAAAGAACATATGCCCGACTGGATGGCAACATTTTTTGATTTGGGCAAATCCGATATTCTGGTGCTGATGCTGCCGTTGCCGTTCTATCGCTTATCGGAGCCCATACAGGGCGATCCGATGTTTACAAAGGCGCAGATTCAGGAGATTATAGATGATTGTAATGCATATATAAAAAATTCAACGATATGATGTGCGGAGAGTGCGACAAAAGAGTAGCGTTTTCGATTTTGGGGAAGGGGATTGTAATGATTGAGAATCTGGCGGTAAAAGAATTGTTGAAACAATGGATTGTAAGGAATCAGATCGCAGGGGCAGTGATTCAGATTGAAAAATGTGGAGAAACAGTCTGCGACGCGCAATATGGTTTTGCGGATCTGGAGAACAAAGTCAAAATGGACAAATCGTCCATTTTCCGTCTGGCTTCCATGACAAAGCCGGTAATCGCGATTGCGGCAATGCTTTTGGAGGAGGAGGGAAAGCTGGATATCGAGGCACCGATTGAACAGTATCTGCCGGAGTTTTCCGCATTGAAAGCAGCAGATAAGGTAGTCGGATTTGAGGAGTTTTATCAGGCAGACCCGGATAATCCGGCGATGCCAAAGATGAACACGGAACTGCTGGGGGATATCCATGAAACTGATTTAAAGAGGAGTGTCACAATTCGAGATATTCTAAGTCATTCCAGTGGTATGGGACAGGGACCAGTCAGCACAAGCCGTATGGAGTCTATGTTGAGAACGGGGCAATCCTTGGAGGAACGCGTCGCTGTCTTTGCGGATACGATACTGGATTTCCAGCCGGGAGAGCATACAGGGTACAGCGCGGCGACAGCGTTTGATATACTCGGAAGGATTATTGAGGTGGTGTCCGAAATGGACCTGAACACCTTTGTAACAGAAAAAATCTTCAAGCCGTTAGCAATCCATGACATGGGATTTATGATGACGGAAGAGCAGAAAGGCAGGATTGTGAAATTATATGAGGCTGTGGACGGAAAATTAAAGGATGTGTCAGATTCGGAAGGGTTCTGGAGATTGATAAATCCCCTGAATTCAGACTGTTATTCAGGCTCTGCTGGTATGCTGGGGACAGTGGCGGACTATGCGAAGATTGCAGGAATGCTCTTGCGAAAAGGATGCGGGAACCAAAAGCCTTTTCTGCGTGAGGAGACTGTAGAGAAAATGAGGCATGAGGCGTCAGAGAAGCACCTTGAGATGCAGCCTGGGATCGTATGGGGAATGGGCATGACTGTCATTGAGAATCCTGAACTTGCACAAAGGAAAGTCGGCAAGGGTACTTTTGGCTGGAGTGGGGCTTATGGGACACATTTTTATGTGGATATGGAAAACCAGCTTACAGTGGTGCTTGGCGTGAATTGTTCGAATATTGGAGGCGCAGATTCGGAGTTGTCAAGGTTATTGGAAAATGTGGTGTATAAGGAGTTTTGCAAAGCGTAGCAGACGGAAAGCGCAGGGAACAGCAGAGGGGGAAGTAAAGAGAACAATGCGAAAGAAGTGGAATTTTATATGGGAACAAATCAAGACGAAAGTTCTGATGAAAGGAAGCTTGAAGACAATACGCAGTAATCTGATCTTCTCCCAGTGCTGCGTTCTTTTGGCGTTGACAATACTTTTGGGATTTAGCATTTATACATTTACCTGTGAGGTGCTAAAGAGCAGAAACAGGGAGAGTTATGGCAAAGTTTTGAGCGCCGCAGAAGTCATCATGAATGATACATTGACTTATTATGAGGATGTTTCCAGATTGATTTTGGAGAAGGAGGTCATTCAAAGGGAGCTGGACACATGGCACCCTGTGGATGAGAACAGTATTTTCATGGATAATATCACTGTTCAGATGCTGGATGAGGAACTGAGTGTCTATACAAACGGCATGGAGGGTATCGCCTCTCTTTATCTGTTCGACAACAATGGAAAATTATTCTACGTTGATTCCCATGCAAAAAGTATGGATGTAGTGCGACGCGTTGATTATGGGATGATACAGGAGTCAGATTGGTATCAGGAAGCGCTTGAAGCCGGTGGAAAGGAAGTTTTTTTGGGATATAATGTCCTGAATGATGCGGACGACACGGTTTCCTGTGTTAAGGTACTGAACCGGTTAAACCATCAGCAGAAAATCGGTATTCTGATCCTGAATATCCGGAAGGATATCCTGGACAGTGTATTCCGGTCAAGTACAGGACAAGGAGATATATACGGTATTTTTTATTATCGCAATGGTGAACGTCAGCTGGTTTATCAGAGCGGGTATGATAAGATGTCCAGCAAGGAGTCACTGGAGCATATTTTGGAAAACAGCAGACAGAGATATGAGATTACTGAACATACCTGTCAGATGAAAAATTGGGAGATGCTGCACATTGTTCGGAAGGATAATATTTTCCGTGAGGCGCGGCAGATTCGGCTTTTGGTCATGGCACTTGGTATAATGGCGGCGTTTGTTATGGCGTTAGTCACAATTCGTCAGGTTTATCATATCACAAAACCGCTTTATCAGCTGCGGGAGGATATTCGTCTGGTGGGGGATGGCAATTATCATTTTGAACATTCGTATGAGTCAGATGAAGTAGGGATTATCGGTCAGGAGTTTCAGCGAATGGTTCGGGAGCGTATTGCATTAAAGGAACAGGTACAGGAGGAGGAGCTGCTGCGAAAGGCATCAGAATTGGAGCTGTTACAGTCGCAGATCAATCCGCATTTTCTTTACAATACACTGGATACGTTATACTGGATGGCGATCGGGGAGGAAAAAGCGGAGATTGCGCAGCTTACGCAGGCTCTTTCGGATGTATTCCGCATCAGCTTAAACCGTGGCCGGGAGCTGATAACGATTCGGGAAGAACTAAAGTTTATCGAAGACTATTTATATATCCAGAATATTCGTTTCGACGGAAAATTTATCACGCAGATTCAAGTAGAGGAAGAGATTTGTACGTGGAAAATCATCAAGCTGATCATTCAGCCCTTTGTGGAGAATGCGATTTATCATGGACTGGAGCCGAAAATGGAGGCAGGCTGTCTGAAAATCCTCGGCAAGGTTGAAGGGGAGTATCTTATGATTACTGTGGAGGATGATGGCGTGGGTATGGATACTTCGGCAGAGATCGGGCAGGGCTATGCGATGCAGAATGTCAAGAGCCGTGTCAGGCTTCACTATGGTGATGAAGCAAAGGTGATAGTGGAGAGCCGTATAGGCTGTGGAACCAAGGTGAGGCTTTATCTGCCTGTGGAAATCGTGCAGACGGAGACACTGACAGATAGTACAGCAGAAGGGAGCAGCATAGAACGATAACAGTGGATCGGAAAGCAGGTATCAAAATGGAAAAATTAAAGGTGGTCTTAATTGATGACGAGCGGATTGTGCTGAATGGCATCAGGACAATCTTGAAAAAGGAAGCAGATTTGGATCTGGTGGGTATTGCAGATAACGGCGTAGAGGGTCTGAGGGTGATCTTGGACGAGAAGCCGGAAATTGTGCTGACGGACATCCGGATGCCTGGAATGTCCGGTCTTGAAATGATACGCAAGGCAAGAGAAGTGCTTCCGGATACGGTCTATATTATTTTCAGTGGGTATAATGAGTTCTGCTATGTCAAGGAAGCGCTTGGACTTGGTGTGATTGACTATCTGGAGAAGCCTATCACGATTGAAAAGCTGCGCGGCGCGCTGGATAAGGGGATTCAGATATATCATTACAGGCAGAATTATGTCCGAATGACACAGAGTATGAAGAAGGTGGAAAAGACTTATGTGGAACAGGCGCTCCGTGAGGTTTATGAACAGTCTTGGGACGAGAAACGACTGCTGGGAAGGATTCTGGAGCAGAATGCAGAGTTGGAATATGCCACTTCTGCCTGTGTGATGAAGGTGGCCTGTAAAAAGACGCAGAGTATCGACGATTACCGGCGTATGATCCAGCAGTTGACGTTTGAACTGATTCAGGAATATCATATTGAAATCTACTCTTTTTCAGAATACGAAAGTCTTGTTCTGGTATATTTCAGCTATGAGAAAAAAACGTTTCCTTTTCGGGAGGAAGCGGAGCGCGGACACCAGAAGCTGAAAGAGGAAGGGATCGACTGTTATGTGGGACTCAGCAGGATACATGCAAGTTTCTATGAGATTCGAAGCGCTTTTGTCGAGGCGGATGATGCCATGCGTTATGCCCGATATCTGGAGGCATCGGACGTGGTCGGTATTGATGAGGTAGAATATGTGACTTCGATTCCACGGGATCTGAATAAGGATCAAAATTCGATAGGCTTTAATTTTCGCACTGGACAGTATACGTTGTGCCGGGAGCAGATCGGAGAATATCTGTCTTATTTGAAAAAGATGGATCTGATACCGGAATTACTTCAACAAAAGTGTCTGGAGCTGCTGTTTTATCTGAAACGACTGCTGGACGAGATGGATAAGACACAGCAGAGCGGCCTGGATATTGTGGACCTTTCTGATTTCCGTGCACTTTCACAAGAGGAACTGATCGGATGGGTTCGGGGAAAAACGGATTTGATTCTTGAGAGTGCTGCGGACGAGGGAGAGGAGGAAAAAAACAAGGCGATCCAATCTGCAAAAGATTATATTGAACAGCATTTTCAGGGGGGAATCACACTGGATGCACTTGCGTTACAGGTTCACATGAGTCCTACGTATTTAAGTATGTTGTTTAAGCGGGAGGAGGGAATTACATATATTCGATATCTGACCCGCGTGCGCATGGAAAAAGCAATGGAGTATCTCCGGCAGGGATACAAAGCAAAGCAGGTGTGTGAAATGGTGGGATACTATGACTATAAGCATTTCAGCACACAGTTTAAGTCCTATACCGGGATGACTCTTGACGCATTCAAGAAAAATCTGAAATCATAAAAAAACCACCCCCAATCATAAATTCGCCCAGTTTTACAGGAAGGTTTTTTGAGACTATACTAAATATATCAAGAACAGCAAAGCATCAAAAAACAGGAGGGGTAAAATATGAAATCCAAGAAGATTCGATTGATTTTGGCGACAACAATGACAATGGTTTTGGGGCTGACTGGCTGTGGCAGTTCAGGCGCTTCTTCAGATAACGGCAGCGCAGCGGCAGGTAATGGCGAGACTGTTGCTGTAGAGGGGGCAAAGACGATCAATGTGCTGACCTGTTGGGATGAAAATAGTGATAATACACAGATTCTGGTTGAGACAACCAAACGCTATAATGCAACAAATCCTGAGCATCCAATTGACTTAAAGCTGGAGGTGGTCGCACAGGACAGCATGAACCAGAAGTTGAGTGTTTTATCAGCCAGCAACGATCTGCCGGACGTGTTCTGTACAGGTACACAGGAATATATAGAGACCTATGTACAGCAAGGCTGGCTGAAAAGCATTGATGAAGTGATCGCTGATTACAGCGTAGAGGATGCACTGACCTCTGAAAAGCGCAGTGCGCTGCTTGACCTGACCAAACAGGAAGCACTGTACGTTCTTCCCTGTGACCAGTCTATTGAAGGTATCTGGTATAACACAGAAATTTTTGCGCAGTACAATCTGGAGGTTCCGCAGACAATGGACGATTTTATGGAGGTCTGCAGTGTCCTTTTAGAGAATGACGTGCAGCCGATGGTTTGTCCGGGCAAAGAAAAGTGGCCCATCACCCGTCTGATCGGAGCGTATGCAACAATGGTAGGCGGTGTTGATGCAATTGTGGATGCAAATAACGGAACACTTTCATGGAGTGATGACACTTTTCTTCAGGCATATTCGTGGCTTGCTGAAATGGGAGAAAAGGAATATTTTGGCAAGGGTGTGACAACAGTGGATACCAACACGGCAAATTCTCTGTTTTTAAGCGGCAAGGCGGCAATGTATTACAATGGAAGCTGGTTTACATCCAACTTAAATTCCGAGGAGAATCAGATTGGTGAGAATGTGGGATTGTTTGCATTCCCTACAGTGAGTGGCGGAAAAGGCGAAGCGAATACATTTACGACCAGTTATGGTATGTATTGGTGTTTTAAATCATCAACCTATGATGATGCGGAAGGTGAATGGATTGCTTACCTGCTCCAGAATTATGGTGACGTGGCAATGGAAGTGCAGGGACGTCTGACTGCCTATACGCTCAATACGGAACCAGAGGTTGACTATTACACAAATGTGGTTTTGGAGGCTCAGGAAAAACAGAGCGGCTCCGGTGTCTGGCCTGAATATGCAATGGTCACCCGTGTACAGGATATTGAGTATTCCAATGCCCAGATGTTAATTCTAAATCAGATGACTCCTGAAGCATATGGTAAAGCTATGGATGATGCAATGGCATCTGCACAGTAACCCAAAATGATGCAGCCCTCCTGCTGATTCGCAAGAGGGCTGACGGGAAAAGGAGGATGGATATGAGTAAGGTTTTGGGAGATAAGAAAGCAATCGCGCTGTTTGTCTTGCCTGCGGCTCTGCTTTTTACAATTTTAGTGTTTATTCCGATCGTCTGGTCTTTGGGCTATACATTTTTTACAGGAACACCTGGTGTCAATTTTTCATTCGCCGGGTTGGCAAATTACAAGAAGATTTTTCAGGATACACAGCTTTGGACTGCTTTTAAGAACAATATTATCTATGTTGTTACTGTTGGCGGAGGGCAGATCGTGCTTGGATTTATCATTGCGATGGTAATCAACTTTGGTGTGAAAAAGCATCAGAATCTGGTGCGGACACTGCTTTTTATTCCAGTGGTTCTGCCAGGAGTGGCGACAGCGCAGTTGTGGTTGAAAATGTATGCAATCACACCACAGTATGGTTTGTTAAACAGTATCTTCGATATGATTGGATTGGATAATCTGGTCAAGGCATGGACAGGAGATCCTTCCACAGCCATGATTTCCCTGATTATTATGGATATCTGGAAAGCACTGGGCATGTACATACTGATCTTTTATTCCGGTATCATTGACTTGCCGGAGGATGCAGTTGAGGCAGCAAGAATCGATGGTGCTTCTACGCTTCAGATCATCACAAAAATTCAGATGCCGATGTTGAAGCCTATTTTCCGAATGGCGTTGGTTATGTGCATCACTGCCTGCTTTAAGGTGTACGATTCGCCTGTGGCTTTGACAAATGGAGGTCCGGGTATTGTCACAATGATGCCTTCTATGTATATGTACAACAATGCTTTTAACTATAGTCAGTTTGGTTATGCCAGTGTCATTGCAATTCTGATTCTGGTTGAGTGTGCGATTTTCACAGTGGCAGTTAACAAGGCGTTGGCACAGAAGGATTGAAGGGAGGAGAGGTAAAATGGCTCAAACAAAGTCGAAGTTATATTTTGGTAAAGTCTGTAAGCTGCTCTGTCTGATTGTTTTGGCATTTTTGTTAATCATCTCCATTTATCCGGTGATCTGGTTGTTGATTTCTTCATTTAAGACACAGACTGAATTTAATTTAAACTCCGTGTTTTCTCTACCGGGTTCTATGGGGGCAGGAATCGATAACTATAAAGATGCATGGACGACCGGAAACATGGGAACAGCTTTTATCAACAGTGTGATCTGCACAGCAGGTTCCATGGCATTGATCATCGTGACAGCACTGCCGGTTTCCTTTGCGATTTCCAAAATGCAGTGGAAGTGGAGCAGCAGGGTTTCCAATTATATTACTTTTGGCCTGCTGATTCCGGCGCAGGTTGCATTGATTCCGTTGTTTACAATATACAATAATATCGGACTGACCAACAGCCGTATCGGTTTGATTTTACTGTACACTGCACAGTCCATGCCCTTGTCTGTAATGCTGTTCACAGGGTTCTTTACTGCGATTCCGAATGAAATGATGGAGGCAGCTGTGATTGACGGAAGTAATATCTATGGTATGCTGATTAAAGTAATCTTTCCTCTGATGAAGAACTCAATCATGACGGTTTTGACGCTGCAGTTCATGTCATCATGGAATGATTTGATTTACTCACAGACCTTTATATCTCTTGCTGAGAAGAGGACACTGCAAACGGCACTGATCATGTTTAATGGTTCGCATGGCGAGGTGAACTGGGGACCTTTGTTTGCAGCTATGGCAATTACCATTGTTCCTACGCTTGTGATTTACATGTTCCTGAGCAAATTCATGATCAGGGGTATGACTTCCGGGGCTGTGAAAGGATAGCGGGTCAATGAAAAGAATAGTCATTTCTTGTAATTTAATTTATTGGGAAATGACTATTCTTACATGTCGTGATCTGTGGTAGAATTGATATAGAATAAATGTATGGAAAGGAAGGAAACAGAATGAAGCAAAGTTATTGGATCTGGTATCCGGGGGATTTTGAGCTGTATCATGCGTTGAAGCAGAATTTCAGTCGCGTGGAGAGGGGATACGGGTGGCCGGCTTTCTGGAAAAGCGATGGATTTCGCAACCGCGTTGTTTTCCGCAAAGAGTATCATATTGAAGAGGAGACATCGTTTTGCGTGTACTCCAAAGCGGTTGGTTTTGTCCTCGTGGGCGAAAGGAAATATCCTTTTGGGAAAATGATCGTCTGCCCTGCGGGAGATGTGAAGATATCGGTTCATGCGGGCTGTATCGAGTCTTTTCCCAGTGTCTATATCAAAGGTGAAGTCGTTTATTCTGACAGAACATGGATGGCGGAGGATTATGAGAATGCACCGGCAGCAGCCGGATATAGCAGATACTTTACGGACGAGCAACAGGAACCTTCTGTATGGAATTACAACGAAACGATTTTTATGCCTGTTAATGTCGAACCGCAGGAAGATGGCGTTTTATATGAATTTGAAACAGAACTGACAGCGGTTTTGGAGATCACGTATAAAGATGCTTACCATCCCTTAACAGTATATTGTGGGGAGTCAAGGGAGGAGGCTCTGGATAAGGAACATTGCTATTACAGCTGGAATCCAGATCCGCAGACGGGAAGATGTCCCAGATGCGCGGTCAGATATGCTTATATTTCTGGATGTCAGGAAGGTGAAATCGATATCAAAGCGATTCACCAGTATGTTGATATTCCGGTTCGGGCACAATTTTGCAGCAATGATGAGCTGATCAACAAAGTATGGTCTGTCGCGGAGCATACTTTTAAGCTTTGCAGCGGTATCTTTTTTATTGATGGTATTAAGAGAGATAAGTGGATATGGGGCGGTGACGCCTATCAGAGCTTTTTTGTGAACCAGTATCTGATGGCCGATGCGGACATCAACCGTCGGACGCTGCTGGCTCTCCGGGGCAATGACCCAATCACAACACATATCAATACTATTTTGGACTATACCCTCTACTGGATTCTGGGAATCAAAGTACACTATGAGGCATATGGAGATCTGGAGTTTATCGAGCAGGTTTTTCCAAAGATGTGTTCCCTGATGGAATTTTGTGAGAGCCAGCTGGATGAACACGGTTTTATTGTAGGACGCAAAGGGGATTGGATCTTTATTGACTGGGCAGATCTGGACAAGGAGGGCGCGCTGTGCGCGGAGCAGATGCTGTTTGCCGAATGTTACAGAACAATGGCATTACTGAGTCATGATATGGGGGACAAGACTGCTGAGTATAGCGCTTATCAAGCAAAGTATGAACTTTTGAAAAAGAATATCAATGTGTTTTATTGGAACAAAGAAAAAGGCGCTTACATTGATTCGTTTGTGTCAGGTAGAAATCATGTGGCAAGGCATGCTAATATATTTGCAATTATATTTGATATAGCAGATGATGAGCAGAAAAAGCTGATATTGGAGCAGGTGCTTCATAATGATGGGATTCCGCAGATTACGACGCCGTATTTTAAATTTTATGAGTTGGACGCCCTGTGCAGAATGGGCTGCCGGGGAGAGGTATTAAAACGCATCAGGGAGTACTGGGGTGGAATGATTGATTACGGCGCTGTAACGTTCTGGGAGGAATACGATCCCAGCGTTCCGGAAGAAGAGCAGTATGACATGTACGGCGACAGGTTTGGTAAGAGTTTGTGTCATGCGTGGTCGGCAAGCCCGATCTATCTGCTGGCAAAGTATTTTGTCGGGCTGGAGATAATCGATCCCGTGAAGGGAACGTATGAGCTTCACCCTGATCTGGAGTATTTTGACAGTCTGGATTGTACGCTGCCGGTAGGAAATAAAAACGTTCATATTAAGTGGAACGGAACAAACCTTACCGTTGATGAGCAGTGCGGAATACAAATATAATTGAGGTATATGTAAAATAAATTAGAAAAAGAAGTTGTGCTATTGCACTGCTTCTAAAATAAGTGGAGGTTTTTATGCTGCAGATCACAGAGATAAGAATTAATCATTTAAAGGATTCCAAGGGCATCGAGGGCAATTTTGTTGTTGGCTGGAAGATTGTGTCGGATCATGCAAATGTTATCCAGAAAGGGTATCAATATCAGGTTGCGAAGAATCGTAATTTTGAAGAAGTTCTTTATGATACAGGTTATGTAGAATCAGACCAGTCGCAGAATATATCAGTTGATACCTCACAGATTGGGCTGGAGTCAGTACAGTATTATTATGTGCGTGTAAAAATCCAGGATAATTATGGGGAGGACAGTGGTTGGAGCACTGCGGGCTTCCTCACAGCACTCCAGGCAGGAAGAAACTGGAAGGCAGACTTTATTACGGCAGAGCAGGTAAAAGATAAAAATCATTCCCCGGTGACAAAGCTGCGCCGCGAGTTTGTGATAGAAAAACCAGTCAAAGAGGTATTCCTGATAGCGACAGCGCAAGGGCTTTACCAGACGTTTCTGAACGGAGTACGCATCGGGGAGGACGAGCTCTCTCCCGGCTGGACAAGTTACCGCAAGCGTCTGCTCTACCAGACATATGATGTCACAGGGCAGATTGTGCAGGGTGTCAACACGTGGGGTGCCCTGGTAGGTGCGGGGTGGTATAAGGGAGATATTTCCTACCATAGAATCCATAACTTTTATGGGGAGTATGCCGCTTTTTCGGGAGAGCTGATTGTGCGCTATGAAGATGGGAGCGAGGAGTCCATTTGCACTGATCACACATGGAAAGGTGCAGACTCCGGGATTGTATTTTCTGATATTTACGATGGTGAGGTTTGTGATGCCCGTTTGGGAACAGAGGGGTGGAACAGGTCAGGATTTGCGGGGAACGACTGGCGTACTGTACAGATAGTACAACAGAAAAGGGAGCAGATCTGTCCGCAGCGTGGTAGTGCCGTACAGATTCAACAGACGCTTCCGGTAAAAGCGCTCCTGGTCACGCCAAAGGGAGAAACAGTACTTGATTTCGGACAGAATATCAGTGGATGGGTGCAGTTTTGCGTATCCGGGAATTCGGGTGATATTGTGGAACTGGTGTGTTTCGAGACACTGGATTCTCAGGGGAATGTATATACAGAGAATCTCCGCACCGCGAAGCAGACCATACAGTATATCTGTAAGGGGGATGAGGAGGAGACATACCATCCCCATTTTACCTTTCAGGGATTCAGGTATGTGTGGATCAAACAGTATCCCGGTGAGGTTTTATCAGATCGTTTCGAGGCGCTTGTTTTGTACTCGGATATGGATGAAATAGGAACATTTGAGTGTTCAAATCCATTGCTGAACCGGCTGCAGAGTAATATACTGTGGGGGTTGAAGGGAAATTCTGTCGATATTCCTTCCGACTGTCCGCAGAGGGATGAGCGGCTGGGCTGGACAGGAGATGTGCAGGCTTTCTGTAATACAGCGTGCTATCTCATGGATATACATGAATTTTACCGCAAGTGGCTTTGCGATCTGGCGGCAGACCAGCAGCCGGACGGTGCGGTGACTTATGTTGTACCTGACGTGCTCGAACCAAGCCAGCCAGATAGTTTCTGTGGGGCTTCCGGCTGGGGGGATGCGGCAGTTGTGCTTCCTTGGATTCTGTATCAGGAGACAGGGGATAAGACGGTTATTCAGCAGCAGTATGGGAGCATGAAAGCGTGGATAAACTTTGTCATGGAGCATACGGAGGATGGTATTTACAGCTATGGCTCACAGTTTGGGGACTGGCTGGGACTTGACGCCGAAGAGGGAAGCTACCATGGCGCGACACCTGCAGAACTGACAAGCGCTGCGTATTTTGCATATGCCAGTGATCTGTTTGCGAAGATGGCAGCGGTTGTCGGCAGGGATGAGGACGCCCGGAAATATGATGAAGTGCATGGCGAGGCAGTTCGTCATTTTCAAAACAGGTATTTCCTGCAGGATGGACAGATGAGTATTCAGACACAGACAGCACATGTTCTGGCACTGAGCTTTGGATTAGTACCAGAACAGTACCGTCAAAAGACGACTGACAGATTGCTGGAGCTGCTTGACCAGAGGGATATGCACTTGTCCACAGGTTTTCTCGGAACACCTTTTATCATGCATGCGCTGAGCGAAAACGGATGCCTTGACAAAGCCTATGAGCTGTTGTTGAAGAAGGATTTCCCGTCATGGCTGTACCAGGTGGAGCAGGGGGCGACGACTGTATGGGAGCACTGGGACGGATTAAAACCGGATGGCAGTATGTGGAGCGCAGACATGAATTCGTTTAATCATTATGCTTATGGTTCTATTGGCAAATGGTTGTATGAAGTATGTGTGGGATTAAGACGGGATGAAAGAAAACCTGGATATCAACATTTTTATGTGGAGCCGCAGCCGGGAGGAAATCTGACATATGCAGAAACAACTCATCTTTGTGAATATGGCAGGATTTTGATCCGATGGGAAAGGTCTGCTTCACAGGAAAATGATATGATACTGAGGGTAGAAATACCAGCAAACACTACAGCGACTATTATTTTGGCGCAGGTGGAAAAAATAGTGGATTGTGACAGCCTGTTTTTCAAGAAAAATGGAAATTCTTTTCAGGCGGATACTGGTTCGGGCAGCTTTAAAGTTCGTTACCAAATAAAGCATGTTATGGACTGACAACAGATGGCTTTACATTATGTAAAAAGCGACTGTATTAGTGGAATCTAGCTAGTACAGCATTGCGGAATTAACGGTGAATAAATTTATTCTTTCATTTCACTA
>CAMWXE010000055.1 GCA_947178145.1 uncultured Lachnospiraceae bacterium
TAATTAAATTTCTTTTTAACAATTCAATTTCCATAAAAAAAGACTCCCGCCAATCTCATACTCCACTTATATTATCTTTGTAAATTCAAGAATATATTTAAAATATACAAACTCATCTCTTTCCACAATTTCATCAGGCAATATATATATCTTAAAAGACAGCCCCCATTCATTTGCATCCCTTAATAAACGTTTCTGCAAGCCTTCCATGCTATAAAATCTACTCATTGGCAAAGCATCCCTGCAATCTGTTCGGATAACCTCCAAACTATCTTTATCTGCCAACCCCCTTGCATAATTACTAGGGGACATTATAGATACCTGTTCTTCATGCAAATATAAAGGACATATAAAAGCTTTCCCACCTGGCTTTAATATTCTTGAAATTTCTTTTATTATTCTGTTATCCAAGTCACCTGGAAATGTTTCAAGAGATGACTGTATTGATACAGCCGTTACGGAACCATCTTGAAAATCCATTTTTGAGGCATCTCCCTGCAAGTAATAATCCAAATAACTGTATTTGCTTAAAGAAAGATCTATTGAATAAGCCTGAATCGCTTCCTGTTCTCGTAAAAATTTTGCAAACGGGCTGCTTCCTCCCGCAACATCAATAAATATATCCTGTTTCTTCCATACCATCTGTTTTATAAAATAGTATGCAAAAAAATGTTCCATTAATTTCCTTGTATATCTTTTACTATATTTCTTGTTATACAGCTCATCTGCACTAAATCTGTGTTCAAAATCATCAAACTGTGACTGTTCAAACCATGTCACACATTCATACGGGATGTTTTTAATAATTTTATTTGTAATATTATCCAGCACTGTTTTATTTATTTCCGGAACTCTGGGAGCATTCTTACACCTATTCAACGCCTCATAATAATCTGCTTCTAATGGCGCAATAAAATCTTCATACTCAACAAATCCCATGCTGTTCAGCTGTGGTATAACAGCTGGGGAATATCCTATCCCAATTAATATGTACCATTCTTTTGAAAGCTCATCCGGTGATAAAACTGTTTTTTCATAAAACCTGCCATTCCATTTACTTTCATCATTATCAAAAAAGGCGCTGATTTTTATATCCCATTTTTCAGCGATTTCAACCACTTCTTTTGATTTCTTTCCAGTACCCCAAATTCCTATTTTCTTTTGTTCTGAAATTTGTTGTACCTGCTTCATCAGTTTTTCTATCATGCTTAATCCCTATAAACCTACACTAAGATAATAATTCATACATTTGTTTCAACGTGATAATTTTAACACTACTATCCTGACTAAATTCTATCACGTTATCAATAAAGCTCCTGATCCCTCTGCCCTTATATGAATATTGAACTAAAGTTTCCGACTGCATATTATTCCATTCTTCTCTCGACAGCCTGTCCTTAATCTCTCTCGTATATGAAAAATACGGCGTATTTAATGCATAATGCATTGGATGAATGTTGATTACTTTTAAACCCTTCTTTTCAAAATTTCTCTGCACATCCTTAAACTCCAGGCTTCTACCCTTTATAATATATGCACCATCTTCTAAAAATACAGGAAAACTTACCATTCCTGATCTATGTATAAATGGTCCCATTGCATCCATATCAGTACAAATATTGGACTCATATCTGATACCTCTATTCCATAATTTTTCATAAATATCATTATCTGCATACCATCTATGGCTTCTAAATACCTGTGCATTCGGCACAAGTTTCATGCAATAATCAATGATTTCATCCTGCGCTTTTCCATGACTACTTGGCAAAATGAAATTAGGATGAATTCCTATTTCTATATTTTTTATATGTCTTTCCACTACTTCACTTCTATGCGTTACAAACACAGTTGGTCTTATATGATTTGATTCAAAACGCCCCAGCAAATCTTCTATGGCATAATCCGTCGCCCAATCTAAGTCTGTTGTAAAGCATATATAATTTTCTTTTTCGAGCATCTCACGCAATTCATCAATGTTCATATGACTACCTCAAATATTTCTCATACAAATAATCTACTACTTCATTTATTAATATAATAGAATTCTTTATTCCCCTTTTATCAAAAATATATTCAATTGTTTCTACCGAGTGCGACGGCGTGATAACAATCGGAACACTTTTAAACAATCCTTCATCATCATACATGTCACTGACATGAATCCCTCTAAACAAATCTACAGTCTTCGTTTCCACTATAAAAGATTCAATTCGCACATTGCTATAAATATCATCATAGAGATGTCCGGCAATATCCGCAGTTCCGTAAACATAGATTCTATCTATTTCCTTGTCAGCAAAATACTCACTCAAAGAAATTCCTGTCATACTCAGGCTAAGCCACTTATTTAATATGTCATTATAATTTTTATATCTTTCTTCCGGAGATGCTGCGGAAAACATTTTTTTGATACTTTTTGTAATTCTTTCATCCAAAAAGAACTTGTCCGGGAATTTCCACTCTCCTTCTTTTCTGCCCATAACTGTATTAAACCTATAAGTAGCTGATATAGAATTCGTACCGTTTCCTGTTCTTCCAATATCAACTGCCTGTATTTCTTTAGGCGCTATATGGTATGCTTTGGAATTTATCTGATACAGCGCCCAATAAGTTGCCCATGTATCTATTTTTTTATAAATAGATAAAGTTACATAATGTTTTAACGCTCCTGCCATGTCAAGCATTTGGCTTTTTTCCGGATCACCCAGTATCTCTGTAAGTATTCGAGGATCTCTTTCAAACCCTTTCCATCGGTCTCTCCATGTTCCAAATCCGAGACTACTCATACGGTACAGATAACATATATCATATGGATAATCCTTTGGTACATTAATATGATTTCCTCCACTTATACTCATGACACGCATATCATCCTTATATTTTTCAAAACATGCTGTCATAAAATCTTTATAATGTTCCCCTAAAAGAGCATCGTCTTCCAACGCAATGGCTGTATCATGCCTTTTAAACACATAGTCCATCCCCGCCATTATAGAATTGGCAAGTCCTTTGTTTTGTTCTGAAATATGTATCTCTGTTTCTGTAAAATTAATTGCTTTTATTAATTCAGATACCCTGTCCCAATCTTTCCTATCCTTCTCATCTTTTAATCCATCCTGAAAAATATAAATCTTTTCAAAATGATTCTTTTTAATACTCTCAATAACTTTTGCTGTACATTCCGGTCTTTTATATACAAAAAATGCCAGTCCTATCATTTTTATTTTCCTTCCTACAGTTTATATGCTGACGTGTTATTGATCACATTTTTGGTATCCAGGATCAGTTTGTTTGATATCTTTTCCAAGCTGGTAATAATATGTGAATGTCCAACCATGATTACCAGTAAATCTATCTCAGAAAGAAACTTGTCAAAATCATCATATTGGTTATCCACAATCTTTTTTTTGATATATGGATCAAAAACCTTTATTCCCTTTGCAAGGTGTTTCTTCATACACTCTATAAGCTGTAATGTAGGACTCTCTCTAATATCATCCACATTCTCTTTATAGGATAAACCATACAACCCTACTCTGCTTACATCTAGTATCTCATTTTTTTCCATAATCTCACTTATTTTTTCCAATACATATTCTGGCATAGAATCATTAATTTTCCTTGCTGCCAGAATGATATTAGCCAAACCAGGATAATCACCTACCAAGAACCAAGGGTCTACAGAAATACAATGTCCTCCTACTCCCGGACCGGGTGATAGTATATTAACTCTTGGATGCATATTTGCTATTTTTATTAATTCATATACATTTATATCAGCTTCGTTGCATATTTTTACAAGTTCATTCGCATATGCAATATTGACATCCCTATACGTATTCTCCACAACCTTTGACATTTCTGCAGTTCTTATATTGGTAAGCACAATTTCTCCCCTGCAAAATTTACCATATAACTCTCTAATTTTTTCGGCCGTTTCTCTTCTATCTGCCCCGATGACTCTGTTATTATTACAAAGTTCTTCAATCATTTTCCCAGGTATAATACGTTCCGGAGCATGCGCCAACTCTATATTGTAACCAAGTTTTTCATTTTTTACCTCTAACATCGGTCTTATATATCTGTCTATTGTTCCCGGAGAGATCGTTGATTCAACGACAATAATTGAATCTTTTTGACATACACTTAATACGGATTTCACTGCAGCTATAAGATAATCCGCTACCACCTTTTTGCTTTTTTTGTTAAATGGAGTCGGTACCGCCACAATATAAATATCCGCTGTAACATATTCTGTTGTGAAGCAGATTCCTCTTTCCACTGCACTAGCCAAAATCTCAGAAATTCCCTTTTCCACAAAGGTTATTTCATTCTTATTTAAAATGTCTATCTTTTTGCTATCCTTATCTGTTCCGACCACTTTTATTCCACTATTCGCAATCATAAGTGCTGTTGGTAATCCTATATATCCTAACCCTACAACATTAACTAACATTTTTTTCCTCCAATGCTTTCTCCAGTATATCGACGATTCTTTCCGCAGCATGTCCATCTCCATATGGATTAACGGCCTTTGCCATCTTTAAATATGCCTGTCGGTCGTTCAGTAATGTTTCCAATTCAGCTTTTATCTTCTCTTCTTTCACACCAACAAGCTTCAGTGTACCTGCTTCTATCCCTTCTGGTCTTTCAGTTGTATCTCTCACAACAAGTACAGGTTTTCCCAATGCTGGAGCCTCCTCCTGAATGCCCCCACTGTCGGTTACAATAAGATATGCTTTATTCATTATATTGTGGAAATCTATTACATCCATCGGTTCTATAAGTTTTATGTTCTCTTCATCATGAAATACTTCATCTGCAATTTGCTTAACAGCCGGGTTCAGATGTACCGGATAAATGACTTTCAGATCATTATTCTCATGTACTACTTTTTTGATTGCACGAAAAATGTTTTCCATTGGCTGTCCAAGATTTTCACGCCTGTGTACCGTTAATAAAATAAGCCTGCTGTCTCCTACCCATTCAATTAACTTACTTGTATAATCTTTACAAATTGTAGTTGACAACGCATCTATCACAGTATTCCCCGTAACGTAAACATACTTCGTTTCTTTTCCTTCTCTCTCAAGATTGTCAGACGCAAGCTTAGTTGGTGCAAACATAAGCCACGCTATTGCATCTATTGCCTGCCTGTTAAACTCTTCGGGATATGGCGCCATGTTATCATATGTCCTAAGCCCTGCTTCCACATGAGCCACTGGTATTTTCCTATAAAAACACGCAAGAGCGGTCACAAATGCAGACAACGTGTCCCCATGAACCAAAACTATTTTCGGCTTTACTTCAGATAACACAACATTGATCCGCTCCAACAACAAAACCGTCATATCAGACAAACTTTGGCATTCCCTCATGATTTTCAAGTTATAGTCAGGAATTTCATGAAAAACCTCCATTACCTGATTTAGCATCTCATCATGTTGTCCTGTTACACACAAAGACACTTCCATATCATCTTTGGCTCTTAATGCTTTAATGATTGGACACATTTTTATTGCTTCCGGACGGGTTCCAAATACTATAAGTATTTTCTTTGAATTATTCATAATTATCTGCCCCTATTTTTACGCACTCGATCGCAGTTATATATTTTTTCTATCAATTTCACAGTCTTTGCCCTACTGTTTCATCAACTTATCTATATATATTCTAATTCCCTGATCCACCGTTAATTTGCTATACCAACCACACTCTTTGCGTATTAACGAAACATCCAAATATGATTTCATCAAATCACATTTTCGCGCTTTGCCATATGTAATTTGTGCCTGTTTACCAACCTCACGCTCTATTTTCTCAATAATCTCTCGTACAAAATAACTGTTTCCAGTTCCTATATTAAATATACGATGCATTCCCTTATATAAATATACAGCTTCTATCGCGTCAATTACTTCGTCAATATATATATAATCCCTTTGATTTTCACCAGTTCCCCATACTTCTATCGGTTTCTCATTTATAATATTTTCTACAAAAATAGAAATAATACCTTGATGCTTTTTTCTGTTAATATCTAATCCATATGGATTCCCTATCCGTAATATATAACTCTGAATACCATCATATTTGTCATATAAATGCAAACAATTCTCTATCCACACCTTTTGCAGCGCATATACACATTCCGGAGAATTTTTATCACTTTCTCTTGCC
Organism: uncultured Lachnospiraceae bacterium; assembly: GCA_947178145.1. GTDB lineage: Bacteria > Bacillota > Clostridia > Lachnospirales > Lachnospiraceae > COE1. The sequence continues at coordinate 6,184 of CAMWXE010000055.1, forward strand.
GGTTTCATACATTCTCCATAAATTGTCCCTCCCGATGAAATAAAAAATATCTTTTTTACATTTTTCTTTTTCATTGCATCTAATAGACGAACTGTCGGCAAAACATTTTCCATAATATCTGTCAAGAGCTTTTCTGTTCCATCAAAAGGAATAGATGAAGAGATAAAATGAAATACAGTATCTACCTCTTTTAATATTGCTTCAAAATCTGCATCCTGAAAATCACCCGTTATCAATTCTATATTTTCATTTTCAATTTGATGCTTCCACTCTCTGTCAAATATCCTCAGTTTTTCTCTCTGTGCAAACCGTTTTACCAAGTTATATCCTATAAAACCATTTCCACCCAATATTAAAATCATTTTATATCTATTCCTTTCGCTCCGTTCAGACATTAAACATTATAAAAATGATCTTCAAGTATCTATTTTCTCTTTTTCTCCATATCTTTCCATGCATTTATATAAGCCTGTTTATCGCTTTCAGCAAGATAATATTGGTATAACCTGTAATACATCTTTTTTATTTTATTAATTGCTTCCTTACTCCCATCATTTTTAGCCGCCTGTATTACCATTTTATGATCGAGCATACAGAGCTTATATATAACGGAACGTTCTTCCTCCGATATATTCAATGGCAGATCATCCAAAATGGTCATTCCCAATCCAACATCAAGCCAATCCCAATGGTCTCCATCAGGACTAGTGTATCCAACTATTTTTTTATCACTAATCCGTAAAATTCCTTCTCCTTTATCCAGCATAGATAGAAGCAAAATATTTTGTGGTATTGCAGTATATAAATAAGTAAACGTTTCTTTTATACACCGCGTTATTTTTTTTGTATGATATACTTTATTAGCAAAATAAATAAAATCGCCCTCTATCCTTTTACAGTTTTCTTCTGTTAATATTCCTTGATAGAAAGTTATCATATCACTGACGTTTTCAAAATCTATATATGAATCCTGTATGTATTTTTGCATTAGATTGATTGAAAACAAAATTATCCCTATATCATCAGCGCTTTCAATTTCCTGATGAATTATCTCAACTGCATACACCGACGGAACATCATCATCCGTCAATGTCCATATCCACCCTTCCGCTTCCTGTATAAATGCAAAAGCTGTATTTCCTGCCATGCCCAAATTTCCTACATTCCTGACAATTTTAATCCTTTCCTTAAATTCTTTACTTCTATTTTCTGTTATTACTGCCACATCATAATTTGAATGATCATCCAAAATGATAACGTTAAAATTCTGATTTGTCTGTAATTGAAGTAAATCAAGTGTTCTGCTTAACCGCTCTTTTCTGTTATACGTTGGAATAATAATTGTCAATTTATCCTTATTATTTGCCAAAGTCTTTTCCGGATAGATTCGAATATTCTCATAAATTTCAAGACAATAAACCATTTTCTGTAATTCTATTCCATACTTGAGCATCAGTTCTTCCTTCATTCCCAATAAATAATTACACAAGATTAATTTGTCATAATCCATGTCTTTTATTTGATCGGGGGAAATATAAAGTATTCCCTTTCCTTTGTCAGACATTTTTTCATTTCTATCTGAGCAATACAGAATATTATAATCCCTCATCAGTCTATCCGAATACTGCTCCCAACATTTTCCCAATCCATATATAATAACATTCTCTTTCTCTATCATGCCGGTTCCCCCGTATCACTTGCTGTTCTCATTCTTTAAATACAAAAGTAAGCTCTTCTCCACTTTCTGACATGTGTATCAGTCTATAATGATAGCGATTCAACAATTCAAGGAGTTCTTCCCGTTTGCATCTTCCATCTTCTATTAATCTGTCATGCAACTCTACGCATATCTGACTGACAGATACACCTTCCTGCAAAAACTGTGGGATTACTACAAATTCAGAACCCTCTATATCCAGTTTCAGCAAATCAATATGGTCATGTCCACATATATCCATCAACTGCTTTAATGTACGCATCTCCACCTGTATACTCTCACTCTCATTCACTGTTGAAATGCAAAATTCTGAAGCAGATACATACTGCGGATTTTTAGGCAGATAAAATGTATGTTTCCCTGCTGTATCAGACAATCCATATTCAAAAAAAAGAAATTTATTGAACTTACTTTTATCATATTTTTTTACAAATTCCACTGCCTTTGGCGTGGGATCAAAAGCAAAAATTTCGCATTGGTTAAATTTATCAGAAAGTTCCTGACTAAAGCTTAAGTCTTCGCCAATTCCAAAGGAATACACAATTATTCGGTTCTTCTCACTATACCTTTCCCCACTATTACAGCATATTGAAAAACCACACCCTTCTTTTCCAAAATTCTGTATATCCATTGTTTTGGTCAAACGGCTGCTATTTGCCCCATAATTAACAAATAAATAATAATATAAGTCATTTTTCAAAACACAAATAAAATCATCTATTTCATTTAATCCCTTGCTCCTCAATTCTTCTGCAAGCACATCTGAATGTAATACTGATATTAGAATATACCAATCACCTAAAGCCGATACGCTGTCTGGTGAGGACACCCGCATTTCGTTGTAGCCGTTTTTCTGTTTTTCAATATCACTGTCCAAATATTCATACTCATTTATCTGTAAATCCCGTAACAGTGTTTCTGCACAAAAAGAATATTTTCCAGTACCCCATATTGCTATCTTTTTATCTGACATTTTTCCCTTCAAATATTCTTTATACTTTTTATCCATAGTTTCTCTTTCATAAAATATCATTTTTTTTGTTATATACTTTCCCTGTTTTTTGTATCACAGCTTTTTTTATTATTTCTGAAAACAAAATATAATTATTATCAGAATATCCCATATCAGCTAACTGCTTTTCAACCTGATTTTCAAATTCTCTTACAGCAACACATATTTTTATCCCGTTATCAATGTTGATAGGAGCATATACGTTATGTCCCAAAATTTTTTCTAAATTATTATATTTGTAATTATCAATAAAACCTTTTATCTCTATCCCAAGTCTTTCAAACAACATACAACACCGTATCCCCACTCTGCCAGCTCCCCAAATATAATATTGCTGTTCATCAAGGATTTTTTTGATAAAATCAACACTTTCTTTTTGAAATTCACATTCAAATATCTGTTCATAATATGTCTTCTCTAGTTTCTTTCCATAAAAATCTTCAATTTCTTCTTTATATTCATTCCCCAAAATATTATATGCCGCATTCATAGACTCTAAGGTAGCATCATATGTATAATACGAACTAAGACCCGAATTTCTAAAATTAGCACAAATGTCATCTATTGCAAGGAACCGTGTTCTATTCTTCCATACTCTAAGCATCCATTCATAATCTGCCAATAGTTTGTAGTTCACATTAAATTTGCCAATAGCTTCAAAAACTTCTTTTTTTGTAAATATTGCTTGATGTTGGCATGCACTGTATATATATGTTTTATTTAAATCATATTTGGAATAAATAACAGTGCTATATCTGCCATCTACAATGTAATTTACAGCACCACCTACAATACTCACATCACTATCCTCAAAATATTGGTTTATCTTTTTTATAATACCTTCTTCATACCAATCATCAGCATTTAAAAAAGAAAAAACATCCCCTGTAGCTATTGCAATTCCTTTATTCATTGCATCATAGATACCCTCATCACTTTCACTAATCCAATATGAAATTTTGTTTTGATATTTTTTTATAATATCCAGAGTACCGTCCGTAGATTCGCCATCAATAATAATATATTCAATATCAGCATAGTCTTGATTCAAAACGCTATTTATGGTCTGTTCTATTGTATCTACTGCATTTAAGCATACTGTAATCACAGAGAATTTCATCATGTTCTCCTACTAATAAGAAGCATTATTTACCTATCATATTTTCAATATTGCAATAGAATAATAATCTCCGATGGGAAACTTAGCTAATTTTATTTTATAATTTTTTTCATAATCCTTAATTGCTTTCCTTACTCCCGGCAATGATCCCGTATTATAATCATGAACCACTATTACCCCCCCCCCGTACATTTTTTCATAAAAAAACTCCAGTCCTGCATATATTGGCTGATACAAGTCCATATCCAAATGTACAAAACAGAATTTATCATCTAAGCCTATAGCAGTTTCAGGAAAAAATCCTTTTTTAATGTTAACCATTTCTTTATTATTTATTTTATTCAATACTAATTCTTCATTTGTGCAATTAAAAATTTCCTTATCATTAAATGCATTATTAACAAATCTATCATCTCCGATATTTCTTTCCACTTCCAAATCACTGTCACTAAATCCTTCAAAAGTATCGAATAAATACAATTTCCTATTTGGGAAAAACTCACTCAAAAATTTTGAATAATCTCCTCTAAAAACACCACACTCTGCAACATTCCCTTGTATATTTTCCATAGAAACATACTCTGCAAACCCTTTTAACCATGCATGGCGATATAAATATGTGGTATTAGCAGCTGTTCCTAATACTTCCTCTCTTCTCATATCTAAAATGCGCTCCACAGATATTCCGTATGAAACTATCTGTTGATAAATTTCTCTTCTTATATTTTCTTTCACTGTCGCTATCACAATATAATCAAAGTCTATTTCCTTGATTTGTAGCGGACTGTAAACAGGAAGACCCATATATGTCTTGCCCCAAAAAGAAACATTTGAATCTACAAATCCAACATACTTAGAACTAAAATCGAAGTCGTTTGGTATCTGCATCAACAGATTTTTCCCTTGTTCAGCAAATCCCCAAATCAACACCTTCTTTTTATCAAAATTGAATTCAAATTTTTCACTTGTTTTTTCCAAACTCATCACCTCACAAATTCTAATATTGAATTGCGCCGGGAATTAACCTTTGCAGTTTTTCATCAAAACCTCTGCACACCTTGCAGAAGCTTATGTATCCCTTAGGCATATTTCCCATGTAAAATGAAAGAAGTTCTTTTCTATCTTCTTCTTTCTGAATTGTTCTTAAATCAAAAACATCGTCCGGTTCTAATTCATACAATCCACTTTCTTCTGCTGACCATGCAGAAGTACAATAATATATTTTGCCATCATGTAAAATTGGACACATAGGCTGACAAGCAAGCATATGATCCCTTAAGCTTTCCCTATCATCACCCATGTCTATCCTTTCTTCGGGAAAGCCAAAATCCAGCCACTCATCCTGCATAAAACTAATCCACTTTATTTCATTTTTATCCAACGTATTTTTTAGTTGATTCATTTTTTCGTTATAATCTACTGCATTTGTATAATCACTAATTCTTATTTCTACGTTGTATTTTTTCATTGCAGTCATTAATTCTTTTGATGGTATTAACATTCCATTTGTTATAATTTGTATATTTCCAATTTTAAACTTGTAATTACTACCAAGATATTCTATATACTCTGGAAGTTCTTTATATAGTAAAGGTTCCCCTCCTACAATCACAAAATTACTTAAAAAATCAACATTTGACAAAAGTAGCTGTACATCCTGTTTCAAAAGTTCCAAATCATATGTACGTTTCTGCTTATTATAAGGTGTCAACATATTACAATTTTTGCAATTTAATGTACAGAATGTTGTTAATGAAACAATCGTCCTTCCAAGACAGATTTTTTTATTTAATCTTCCAAACCAATCTTCAAAAAAAACTGTCATATGACAAAAATCCTGATATTCCTTATATCCATATTTGCATAACTCTTTTAAAATTGAACTATAGACTTTTTTCCCTGAAAGAACTACTATTTTTTCTTTTTTAGCTTCAGCAATATATTGTTCAAATGTTTTTATTGAAACACTTCTGTATTTTTGACCCGTATAATTCAGATTGTTATCAATAATATCCGTCACATTTAATAAATCCATAAAAAGATCTATGTTTCCTTGTGATATTCTACCAAAGCCAAATATAGCTACCTCTTTAATATCTTTCCAATCCTCTGTCAGCTGCATTACACACCTTCCTTTCATTCCTCTTTCATTCCCCATACAATGATACAATTTTCTACTCCGGTTTGTGGGTCTTCAGGAATTATTTTTGAACCATTAATACATGCAAGCACTTCTTCCAGTGAATATCCCCCAAGTCTTTTCCATGAAAGATTATTCCAAATAATAAATCCTTTTTTACTGTGACTGATAATTTTATTTATATACATTTCCTGCACATTCCGTTGCAATTCTGAAAATGCATAATTACTGATTACCAAATCATACTCTTCCTCTTTAAAAACTGATGTTCCATCGATATAACGAACATTTTTATCTTTAATGCTAAATTGTCTTAAATATTGTTTTACTAGCTCTAATACTTCTGGTAAATCAATTATCGCATACTCTTTAATTGGACAATACTGCATAATTATACGACATTGCCCGCCATACCCCCCCCCCTATTTCCACAATTTTCTCAACTCGCAGCATATTGTTGTACAATTTGCACAATTGCTGCAATATCCTAACATATCTTATGGTTGTACAATTTGCTTTCCTCACTATATTGTTAAACCTATAACTCTTTTTTATTGCGCCTCCTACTCTGTCATTTTCCAAGAATAACTCCCATTCTTCATCAGAAAATACTATACCGTATTCCCTCTCTATTGTTTCTATCATTTTTTTATCCCATTGTTCTTCAAAATGTTCACATGTAAATAAAGTAACCGGATTGCTCCTAAATGTATTAAAAATATTCAAATTATTAGCAGCAATCATACAAAAACTCGGCCATAATCCGGCATCTGTAATGCTAGTATTTCTTTTCCCTTTATATTCGGGACAATATTCATCACACAATATTTCATATATGGATTTAACTTTTTTCTCATCAATAGATAAAATACTACAAAGTTCTTTTCTTATTTCCAGTATATTTAAGTAGCTTGTAACTATAATAAAATCAAATAAATATTTTCCAATATCTTCTTTATTTATAAATTTATTCTTATAATTCATTCTTTTAGCAATATTCGCATCGCTATACCCAATTATTTCATAATTACTTTCAATATATTTTTGACTTTCCATCCATCTTTGTCCCAATCCATACACAATCACTTTTTCCATACAATTTCTCCCTTAAAGCTGTACCCCCGGCACTACCAGCTTTGTATTATCCACACCGCATCCGCCGCATTTCCTGCAAAAACTCATATACCCTTTATCAAAATGCCCCTCACTTAACTTCAACAGACTCTCTTTGCCTTTTCCTATATCTTTGGCAAGCTCCTCCATCACCAGATAATCATCCGGTTCAAGCGTGATAAGCCCTGCCTTTTCCGCACTCCATGCAATGTTACAGTAATAAAACTTCCCATCATTTATTCCCCGCCAATCAGCCGAACATAGTTTCATATGATGTTCCATTTCCTCATCACTGAAGTGATGAGGATTCATCGGAAATCCTACATCTCTCCATTCGAGAGAGGCTCTTACATCTACATACACGCCCTGTTTCTGCAAATATACGACCGTATCCAGCATTCTATCCCTGCAGGGTGACTGTTCGCCATAATCACTGATTGCAACCGTAATATTATATTTTTTCATTTCATTTATTAATTTTTCAGAAGGCTTAATACTTCCATTTGTATGGATAGTAAAATTACCGACCTTATCTGAATAATTTGCTTTAATATATTCAATTAATTCTGCCAACTGCATAAATAACAATGGTTCCCCACCAATAAATCCTATGTAGCATACATAATCAACCACTTTAAAAAGTTGGTCAATATTCACCTTTAAGTCCTCCAAGCAGTACCTAACGTCCGTTTTATAATATGGCATAAACATATTGCAGTTTTTACATTTGAAATTACATTTTGCCGAAACTGTCATGTCTACTGTATACAGACAGCACTTGGATTTGTTTTTCCAATACCATTCAGGAATAAACTCTTTTATATTACAAAAATCCGTTCCATATGCATACCCTTCCGTTTCAAGGCTTTTTGCAATCTTATAATACTGCCTGTATCTTGTCGTTATGACAACTTTTTTATTCTCTATAAATCCTTTTGCCTGACTCCAAGGCATAATTGGTATACCTTTATAGTCTGTTCCTTCCTTTGATGAATCGTTGTCTATAATAAATGGAATAGTAAAATCCTGCATCAGTTTGTCAATGCATCTGCCGGCTTCCCAGCCAAAACCATACGGTATTATTTCTTTTATCCCATTCCAGTCACTCGACAATTTATTTAACAGTTCCATTACGCCCCTATCCTTCCATCAAAAAATCCAATGCTTAGTACGACAATTCCATAGTTTACATAAGATTTCAGATTTGCTTATTCAGTTATATCTACACTGCTTCCAGTCCAAGGTCATTCTTACAATCCTCGACATCCTTTAAATTCGCACTACACACCTATCGCATCTCCATTATTATAGCTTCCTGCAAGAACATATATTTCCCCTCATCCTCAAGCCTATCCCTCCAAAAAAGCCGAACAAACATTTTTTATTTCTGATATAAGTATGAAATTATCAAGTTTCAATTCTTAACCGCGCTGACTAATAAAACAGACCCGACTCTATGCGGTTCATCATCGCATTGTCGTTGTAAAAGCTTTTTTTGACCTCCTCTGAAAATTCCATTGTTCCGTCAAAACAATCCCCATAATATTTATCAGCATATTCTGTGTCCAGCGCTATTTCCATGTTGCCAAACCGCTCTATGTAATCAGCTATAAACTGTATTACACCTTCGTTAATTTCTTCTTTTTCCTTAAAATACTTCTGATTTTTCCCAGCTGGCGCACATAAGAAATTTCCTGCCCCGTCTATCTCCTTTATCATTCCGTATGGCGCCGTGAGAAAGCTTTCCAGATAAATCTGTTTCTTTAATACCCGGCTGCCATTTCCTGTCCTGTCGCCCGCTTTCTGGAAACAGGCTTTCATCCTTTGCTTTTCTACATTTTCATTCTTTTCTGACAGGTTTACATTGAAGTAATATCCCGCCATATCTGTGTCCAGTAATTTATTCAGATATCTCTGATTATTTCCATAGTAGCCCAAATCAACAACCGCACATCCATCATTAAGCCTGAATGCTTCAAGGTAGCTCAGGTAATTTGTCCTGACGGTTTCAATACGCGCCTTTATTTGGGGCAGATACGATTTTACACACTTCTCAATGCCCTCATTCTCATCACAAGTGCTTCCTGTTATACCAAACCGGTCTTCGAGCAACTCCGGTATGCTCCCTGTATACGGCATGTATGCATATTCCATCAGGTCATCTTCCGACCCTATGGATGCCATCATTGCAAGCTGCCTGGAAATCCCTATATAACAGCAGTCAGTGCCTTTACCCAACAGCCTGCGGATGTGTTCAAAATCCTGCTTCAGGAAATACCCGTCCCTTGACATGAATACGATTTTTCTCACCCCGTCTGCCTCTGCCCTGTCTGCAAGCCACAGCAGGAACGTCATGATGACAGGACCAAATACACAGTATCCCATATCACGGTTATTCCTGATATGTATCACTCCATTCGTGCCATGCATTGCATACGGATTTCCAAACAGTCTGCTAAGTATGCATCCCATGACACATGTGTCATATATTCCGCATATATCCGACGCGGTACTACTGAATGATGAATTTACAAGCATTTCCCACGCATTGGGAGCCAGGTATGTGTCAATGCCATATTCTAAGGGATTCTCTACATCTACTTTACAGTTGTCCCCGATATGCAGCGCCGCCCTGTTCTTTACGATATGTTCTGCATAGTATTTCCAAAGTGAGCTATCCATTTTGTTGGCATCAAGTTCGTTTGACAGCAGGATTGCCTGCTTTGAAATGGGAATGCCATATTTTTCAAAGACCTCTGTATAAAAGCTCTTTGGCAGATACATGTCTGTGATAATATACACTTCTTTTCCACTTTTCAACAATTTTTTTAGCAGCGACAGCATCATGCTGCGTGGAAGGAGCAGTTTTTTTTCGAGCTCTATCTCTGCGGTTTTTATACGCTCCGCCTCATTATGCGGAATGGATTCCAATTCTTCTATCTGCCTATACATCTCATCCAATGAGTAATTTTCCCTGACATTTCTCTTTGCCCTGTCACGCATCTGCATTAAAGGCAAACAGAACATTTTTTCCAATAACGCGACAGCATCCTTAGGACTGCAGACACTCCGCATGAACAGGGTATCGAAAAAATCAAACGACACAATTTCCGCGCGTTCCGCCTTTAATTCCAGTTCCTGATATGACAGATTCCTAAACCGGTTGACCGCCTTACGCTGTCTACCCGTACCCGCCTTCTCCCCATTAATATAGTAAACCGGCATCCCGATATCCCTGATGCGGTTATAAATGACATCCCAGTAGGTCTCCGCCGTGTTGATAATAATCATATCCGCTTTTCTTCGGGCTGTATCTTGGTCAAATATGGGAACGCCTGAGATGGTTCTTCCTATATTTGCAGAATCCTTATCCATTAATCCCACAATGTTAAATCCATTGAGTCCGTCAAGCAGTGTCACGGTGTACCGTCCGATTCCGTACAGGACAATCCGCAGGTTCTTATATTGCCCAAATCTCTGTATGAAATTGTCAATTTCCGTTTGGTATTTTTCATTCATTTCCTGCTGATTTCCTTTCAGTAAGCTCCTCTATCTTATTCGCCACATGCATTGCTGCCTTGCCATCTTCTACCATGTCCGTATCATCAAAAAGCTTTTCCAGTTCCCTTTGGTAATTTCCACTGTCAAATTCCAAAATCTGTTTTTCAAGTTCATCATCATCCTGCGCTAATGGAAAAGGAAGTTTTCTCAAATCCCATAACAGACTGCCCCTTTCTTTTACATATTCATTATAGTCATCTGCATAAAGCAGTACCGGCGCTCCCATCACTGCAGCGTCAAACGCTGCACTGGAATAATCCGTCATGAATGCATCACATCCCGCAAGAATTTCATACATGTCATCAACCCTGCTAACATCAATGATCCTCGCACCGGCCGCTGTCAATGATTTATCCATTCCTCTTGCTACCAGCTGTGGATGCAGTCTTAAAAACACATACCATAATCCGCCAAACCTTGTTTCAAGTGCATCCGTCATCCGTTGAAAATCAGGATACCCATTGTTTCCAGCTATCGCCCTGTCTGTTCCCTGACTCCCTCCCCGGAAAGTCGGCGCATACATCATGATTTTTACATCCCCTGCCAGATGATATGTCGTCCTTATTTTTTCCCGGATATCCATCCTATCATTTACAAGGATGTCACATCGCGGCGATCCTGTCCTGAGCGTTTTTCCCTCATATAATGAACCCGTTCTGAGAGTCCTGTCATACCAGCCGGAATTTGACAGCCAGTAATCTATCATATCCGAATCATGCTTACTGACAAGGTATGCAATCCTGGAAAAGGATGCCCCCCTGTCAAGACAGGTCGGCTTAAATCCAAGCTTTGCATGCCATGTCTGGATATAAATCTGTCCCCTGCGCTTCCTTGCCTCAAGCTGCTTCCTGCTGTTATCTATCCAGAAGTGCGCTGTCGATAAATGATATGCCCTGTTCCAAAGCGTATTATGTACGGCTTTTATCCCGTCCGGGAACTGCTTTGACATGTCATTCACAAGCCATACCAGCTCATAGCCCTCATTCCTGCGCAACAGTTCCTCCGCGATGTATTTGGGATTGCATGTGTATCCCGTGGTTCCTTCAATGCAGCAGAAAACTATTTTTTTCCTCCGTATAGGGAAAATCCTGCACAGGTAAAATGGGATGCTCTGAAACTCTGACTTCAATATTCTTTTTCTGATATAGCGCTGTTCCTTATCCATGGCGATTACCTACGATGATGCTCTTTGCAGAAACGATTCCAGTGTATATCGGAACGCATCCTCAAGTCCTACCTGCGGATGCCATCCAAGCTCCATTATCCTGTCAACATTCATAATTCCAAGATGGAATGGCAGATACCTTAGCCTTTGGCCGTCCTGCTGTGCATACCTTACTTTTACGTTTCCCTTCGGATCCAGTCCGGCAATCAGCTGCGCCAAATCCCTGATGCTGATGAGGTTTTGGAGGTTTGCAATATTGTAATAATGTTCTTTTCCTTTTGTAAACGCTAACAACATTGCACCAATGGCATCCGCCACATAAGTGTAGGTTCTGACTGCGCTTCCGTTTGTATGTAATACAATGTCCTCCCCCTTTATCACATTCCGGATAAATTCTGAAAAGGCACGCCCGTCATCCAGCGAAATGCCCGGGCCAAATGTGTGGCACAGGCGCACGCCGACATATGGTACCCCGTATTGTCCCTCATAGGATGCCAGCATTGTTTCACACATGCGTTTTGCTTCGGGATAGCATGCTCTTGCACTGTCACAGTGCAGCATCCCCATATCCTCTTCTTGAATACCCTCTTCTTTTTTCCATTCCCCGTATATTTCCACTGTAGATACATACAATATTTTTTCGGTTTTCTTTTCCCGCGCAAGCTCCAGTACATTGCGCGTTCCCTGCAGATGTCCCCAAAGCGTATCTACCGGCGTATCTGTAAAATCGCGCGGACTTGCCGCACCTGCGGTATGGAATATGTAATGCACCCCTCCTCCATACTTTATCGACTCGGTAATATCCTGCACCAGCGTGTGGACATTCGGGAGATTTAAAGACGCACCAAACACCTCACGCAGTTTTCTTTCACTTCTTGCAAGCGATATAATTGTAGTGTTTAAGTTCCAGTCAATATCCGCCTTGCCGAGTGCTTCCACGATATACATGCCAAGACGCCCTGTCGCGCCTGTGACAAGAATGGTTTTATTCCTGAATTTTTCCCAGTCAACCGGATTATTCAGAATAATATCAATATCCCTCTGTTCAACCATGTCCAGCTCTCTCCTTACACTCCAAAATAACCATTCAGCAGTTTCATAGCTACAATCCAAATACAAATTTGTTTTCTTCCAGCTCAAGCATTGCCTTTAAAAAATAGTAATCCTCAGGGGTGGTAATTTTAATGTTTGTTCCCTGCTCTTTTACCAGATGCACTTCTCTTCCTGTTCGCGCATACACCATGGCTGCATCCAGAAGAGGCATCTCCTCTTTCCCCATATTACTGATTTTCTGATATGCGTCTGCAATTTCCCCCAGCCGAAAGGTCTGGGGAGCTGTCATGGAATAAGTATCCGCCCGTTTCTTAAAATTCATCATCCATGCTTTTTCCGTATCCGTTATCACTACCGTTTCTGTAACCGGATGTACGGTAATGGCACATCCATGCTTTTTTGCGACGCGTATGTTTTCATGGATTGTCTGCTGACTGACCAGAGGCCGCACCCCGTCATGTATTACCACAATGTCCTCCGGACTGCCATCAGCCGCAAGAAGCGTATCCAGTCCCCTTTGAAGGCTGTTCTGCCTGTCATTTCCGCCGACAATTACCTGATCCGCCTTACTGATTTGATACTGCCTGATCAGGCTCTGCATATGTGAAACATAACTGCCATGACACACCACGACTATTTTATCAATTTCCTTGCTTTCTTCAAATTTCTCCAATGTATAAATAACAATCGGTTTCCCCATCAGCTTCAAAAACTGCTTTGGCAGACCGCCGTTTCTCATACGCTGCCCTACCCCGGCAGCCAGTACAATCGCATAATTCACTTCTTTATTCCCAATTCCCTTCAAAAATAAAATACTGATGCAAGCAAAAAATCTGATGCAAAATACGACAATGCCATACTTTACATCAGATTGCATATATTTTACCCTGTATTCTCTTTTAAATTACGGCTTCTATAATTGTTTTTCTATGTATCTGCAACTCGTTGATACCAATCTCTTTTTTCTTATTATAATTAAAAAATCAAATAACCTTTCTCCTGATGGAAATAGTCAAGATACTCCGCAAGCTGCCGCTCACCGCGCTCGTTCCTATGCCATATCTTAAATTCGATGACATACGCCTCATTTGTGACCCTCCATAATGCGTCATCGTTGTAAGTTTGTTTCATCATTGCAGTATGAATAAGTAAACAAAAGAAATCTTAATACAATAATCTCTGATGTAAAGTATGAAATTGTCAAAGTTCATATAATCCATATCCAAATATCAGATATAAACTATTTTAGATAGATCTCTGGCTCATTCAAGATAATATCCGTTATCCCCCGTGCCTCAAGCTGCGAAAAATCAAGTCTTCCTCCCGTTGGTTTCTCCGGATACAGGTGTCCTGACATCCATGCCCGTACGGTGTACCCCTCAAGCTGTCCTGCGGTCATGTCAACCCCCCTCCAAAACGGATGAAGCGCAGCCGCCCCACAGCCACCCTTTAATTTATAGATACAGTCCGACACTTTACTATCCAAAATTCCTAACTCTGCATCCATATCAAGCGTTTTTAGCTTTTCCAGTGACTTTGCATAAAAAGTGGAATATACAATTGACTTCTCCATTCCCCGCTTATGCACCATTTCAATGATTTTCTCTTCCATGCCGTCATACGGATAGATACTGTTTTTCAATTCTATGTTTATTTTTAACCCTGCTTCTAGCCGTGGTTCCAATAAATCAAAAACTTCCCCCATTGTTGGAATACTTTGTGCCGGACTGTCACCTGCATATATATGCAACTTTTTTAGTTGGGACAGTGTATAATCCCTTACAAATCCTGTCCCTTCCGTAGTCCTGTCCACACATTCATCGTGAATGACTACAAGTTCACCATCTTTCGTAAGCTGAATATCAAGTTCGATTCCTGTAAGCCCCTGTATATTCATTGCTTTTTCAAATGCAAGCAACGTGTTTTCAGGATACATCTGACTGCATCCCCTATGTGCCCATATTTTCACATCTCAAATCCTTTCTTGCGACTTTAAAAATTTCTCCATGATTTCTGCCATTGTCACACTGTCACCCCTCGTCAGTTTAAAATCCCTCTTCCTATCACCATTAATCATGGACAACAGATCGCTTATCTCATATCTTAGTCCGTCCCCGAGAAACCGCTCCGAAAAGCGCTCCACGTCATCTGGGTTTTCACGGTGTACCTCAAAGTAATTTGTCTTCCACCACGGCGCTTCCACCGTGATATAGCCTCTTGTCCCTGAGATCAGCAATTTTCCTTCCGATTTTACACCAAGACCGCATTTTGCAATGGCAAGACCATTTGGATAACGTAGGTATGCTTTCGTATAAAGATCAATCCCACGGGCATCACAGACCGTTTCAAATTGGATGTCTTCATAATCATGACCATATATTTTTAATATAGGAAGCAAACAATAGCTTCCAAGCTCCGTGAAGCTTCCACCGTATTCGGTATCCTGAAGCTCCCTGTTGCTGTCATCCTCCAGTTTTGTAAAACAGGCTTCCACATCCCTGATGGTGCCAATCGTTCCACCACACGCAATCCCGAGCAGTTTCGTAAATCCTGGACAGTATGCCGTTTTTATCCCTTCAAATAATACAAGCTTCTTTTTTCCCGCAAGCGCAAACAGCTCTTCCGACTGCGCTTTGCAGAGACACATCGGTTTCTCGCAGAGTACATGTTTTCCACGCTCCAAAGCCTGCTTTATGTATGCATAATGTGTTTCATGCGGAGATGCAATATAAACTATATCCAGCGAATCATAAAAACATTCCAAATCCTCAAACGCATCAATTCCCCACCGGTTTGCAAACATCTGTGCGCTTTTTATATGCGGATTATATACGCTCTGCGTGTTTATCCCGCTTACAAGCGCTGCCTCCGGCATAAACCGGTTTGCAATGCGCCCCGTACCGATGATTCCTATCCTATATATTGAAGTTTTTTTTGCACGAAGTATTGTGCTGGATATATTTTTAGTTCTGTCAAGATATATGACTTTGCAGTATTCCTTCAGATAATCGAATTGCCCTGTCCAGTCAGAACCTACTGTGAAAATATCAATATTATATTTTTTGATGTCCCTAAATTTCTGTCCCTGTGATTCCTCCACAATAATCTCATCCGCAAAGCCCGTCTTCTTGACGTTCTCAATCCTCGTCATCAGGGAATCCATCACATTGAGCTTTCCCCTCGCCTGATCATATTCCTCTGATGTTACGCCAACAATCAGATAATCGCCGAGCTGTTTTGCACGCTGAAGCAACCTGTAATGCCCCTCATGCAACAAGTCGAACGTCCCATATGTTATTACTCTTACCATCCCATTTTCCACACCATTCCCTGCACAGCTTCCTTATTTATGGAACTTAATTTCCATAAGTCCTAATATCATGTATATTGTTTTGCAATTAAATAACGTTTTTTATAAACTCATGTACTTTCTGCCCACAGCTCCCGTCATTATTTGCCACAATCTCTCCATATGACTGGATCTGTTTCTTCCTGTTAAACTGTTTTCCTGTGATGTTCCCGTCCAAAAAATCCTTCAGTGAATTAAATGCGTTTTCACAGCAACAATATTTAAGCCACTGCGAGAAATCGTTAAAACCCTCCTCATGTTTTTTCAGATCCTGCACATCAAATTTGATTTCTATTTCTTTGTGTTCATTCTTTTCTATATCAAATTCAAAAAGCTTCCTTTCAGGATAGCAAAACAGTTTATACCTGTCTTTCTCCTGAAGCGACCATACCACCCCATACTTTCCTGTTGTATAGAAATATTCTTTAGAAGCATCTATGTTTTCCCCATTCGGAACCGGGACATGCCATTTGGAAAATACCCCTGTTTCCATGTCTAATTTTATGTCCATATTTCCCCAGTTCCGGATGAAATAAACTGTCTTTCCGATAAATGCCAACCCACCTAACGGATTCTCATCCGTCTGTGTCTTATAAACCGGGTGGACACATGCAAACCCTTCCGGAAATCCAGTATATTCCCTTACAACTCCGGTTTTGGGATTCCAGTTCAGTACTGTCTGCCCCTTATATGGCAGCATCCATATATTATTATCTCTTTCCGCCATAAAAACATACCCACCCTGATTTCCAGTGTGCAGTTCCATCACTTCAGATTTCCCACTTTCTATATCAAGTGCATACACATGACTATCTGTCGGTGACGCGATATATAATATTCCGCCAGTAATCCATGAGCCTCCCACCACTTTTTCATTACGTTCATTATTTTTCACAAATACACTGATATCATCTTCAAGATACCGTATTTTGTCGGTTTCCGTATCATATATTATCAACGCCGGATAATTGAATGGTAGCAAAATAAGATATTTATTATATGGACACGCACTGAAAAATGCACCACCATTGCTGCCATTGCGTCTTTCAAGCTCAACCTTTCTTTCAATCCCTTTTTCGTTAAGCACAAGGATATCCTGTGCGTTTCCCGGGCAGACATATTTCTTCCCGTTTATCTCATATACAGCCAAATAATACGCTCCACCTGCGTACCCTGATAAATCACAGAAATACTGATAATCATACTGACATGGTTCTGATATGTACAATTTATTCCCCTGTGTAATACAGAAACGGTCCCCCTCAAAGTAATTGAACATTGTTCCTGGAATATTTTCGCCACGCCAGCTGTCTTCCTTCGGCAGACTATGAATCTGGTTATTCAAAATAAACATTGGCTTCCCAACAATACCAAACACTGAAGTAACTGATGTTCCAGCATCACCAATATATGCATCACTCCAAGATATAGCATCCGTCATATCTGGCGTATCGTCAAAGATACCAATATCATTCTCAATAAAATATTTCTTTGTCTGTAAAAATTCCGCCTTATAACTTAGACGCATGGAATCAAACGTTGATTCTAAAAGTGGGTGTGGTCTCCAAAGGATACAGACATCATCCCGTCCCTTAAATGTATCAAACACATACCGCAGCTTTTTCAAAAAAGCCTCTGTATCGCCAAGCATACCACCAATACTGGTATTATAGAAATACACCTTCCGGTCTTTCATTTTCTTTTTCCACGCCATTGGAGGTTCCGGTGGATTCTTACACTTATTGATAATCTTGTCAAACTTCGGACTGCCAAACGGCAGGAACTTCTTATCAGATATTCGTTCATCAAAATAATCCCGAAACATCGGCGCCTGTGTCACAATATAATCCGCATTAAAGTATGCTGGCAGTGTCCTCTGTCCCTCACTCATGCCCCCTGTCGTGCTATAGTAGGGAACATATACAAGACAACTCGTATATTTCCTTAAGTTTCCCGAATAAAACTTTGGATGAATACTTGTGACAAGATTCCAGTCATCGTAAGGGTTGTGTATATAGATCACATCTGGTCTGATCTGTTCAAAATCATATTCCTGCCAATCTATAACTTCGATATCCTTCGGATAATCATGCCCTTCATAATACATTTTTCCAAGGCTGTGATCTGGATTCAAGTCATAATAAGGAATCGGAACACAATATACGTCGCAATCTGGGTCAGCCTTTGCCGCAAGATAGATACTTTCTAAGCTGTCCCACATAGACGCTTTATAGGGAAAGAACACAATCTCTTTCCTTACAACAATATTATTTTTTACGCCATTCTCTATTTTAATCAGCTGCTTACGCAATGTCTTATATGCTTTATTTAAATTGATATTTCTGCTATTAATGTCTTCATAAACCTGAAACAACAACTCGCAGTATTCCTCAAAGCACAGCACGCAAACATGCTTTTCGCCTTCTAGTTTTTCAATAATCTCTCCAAGAGACACCGCTGTTGTCTGGCATTCTACAATCATATTCTGGGCATAAACAGCATTCTCCTGCGTTAGTGCATTCTTTATTTCTTCATGAGCCTTTTGCAGACTGTTTATAATGTCGAGTATTTCTTTTTTCTGTGTTTTTCTCATTAGGTAATCTAAACTCCTTTCATGTCACAGCCTGTAAAAGCCACACCTGCAGTATCCGCGCACGGCAGTTCAAACGCCATGCGCATTGCAATGTACAAGAAAAAGCACGCCCCGCGAACTTTTTCTTGTACATGGATAAATATGGAACCACAGCCGACCGTTTGGACGGTGCCAAACCATTAGTTTGGCTTCGTTCCCTGCTACTCTCAGTTTCCATTCGCTGAAAATTTGAGTTCACAGGATACAGGCGTACCTGTTTTTGAATATCCCCAACGCCTTTTTCCATTTTTATATCAAGATACCGTCTGCCACAGTCCGCAATATCTTTGTCACAGCAAATCTGTTTGCGGTAAAGCCAGACTTTCCAATCGGCTTATCTTCCTAGACGGATCGTTTGACCGTTTATTGTTCTGACATTTCTTTGATGGCTTTCCCACCCTCGTTCTGTGGAAACTGCTTATTAAGCTGTTTTCCCGTTTTTCCTCTAATCAGGGCATTTCTTGCGCTGTTTACTTTCTTATCTTCTTCAAAACCACAGGCTGGACATTGAAAACGCTCGCCTTCAACATGTCCTTTCTGTCCACAGGCGCTGCATTCTGTACCAATCCCTTTTCCAATCACTTCTGTGATTTGGACTGCGTTGTTCTGACATTTCCACTGTATCCGTTCCGTCACAAAGCCTTTTCTCCACATTCTGAGGAAGTAGGTATTGCCTGTCCCCTTCATGGACATGCCCGGATTACGTGGGAGCTTTGCCATATATACTGCTTTGGGTTTTTCGCTTTCTAGCATTCTGTTAATCTCCATGTTTATATAATTCTTAAGGGCTGCGTCCATTTTCGCCTTATTTGCAGCATACTTTTTTGTATCACATACCTTTGCCCTTTCATTTTGGCGCATTTCTTTCAAAATATAATTAGAAATTTCATTCTGCATTTTGCCAAATTCGCTGCCATATACATTTCCTGCGCTTGTCGTAATCATGTTCCACAAGCCAAGTGAGATTCCGATTTCATTTGTATAATCTTCATGCTGCCTTATATTTACAAAAAGAGGTATGATTATTTCTATCGCTTTGTTTTGCGGATCCAATTTAATGTCAAGCATTCTGTCATAGGTATTTGTATCAGTTAATGGTATAAAGATTCTTTGTCTGTTTACCTTTGTGGCAAGAAATATTCCATGCCTTCCATCTGATTCTCCGTATCTGTAACCTTGCTTTTTGATAGTAAAATACAGTTCATTGTCTGTGTGCTGCCTTCGCAGTCTCTTCCTCGTCTGCCTGCATATATATCTGTTAAGATTCTTAACGCGCTGCCCGCTTTCATCACCAAGTTCCGCAATAAGTTTTTCATACTTTGGCTGTATTTTTTCAGGCAGTGGCATTGATTTTTTGTTCAATATGTTCCAATAGCAAATGTCTGTTTTCAGCACGAAGCGGATATAATGCCTGTCCTTTGATGAAAATCGTTCATTTCTGCTGAGAGCATCATTTATTCCGTTTCTAACTTGTGCCCACATAATCTTGATATCTGCTAATGCCCTGCTCACAGATGCAGAAAAGTATACACTGGGAAGACCTATTTCTTCCCTGAATCTGGCGGCTCTGACTTCAGCATCAACCTCATAACCCGAATATACTTTTACAAGACTTTTGATGTTCCCATACTTTTGGTATATGTAGTTTCTGGTCACCATGCACCCATGTCCTATTTCCATGAGCACATCCATGTTTTCACTGCTGATTTTTCCTTTACTGTACTGATGTACGGCCTTGCATATCTTTCCACCGCCCTGTGACCGCCCATCATCACCACTGTACTGCGGTGCACTTTCTGTTTTTGTGTTTTCCGCAGACATAGGCTTTGCCTCCATCACTTAAATCAGAAATTGTCAAAAAGTGTACTTTTTGACAATCTCCTCATTGGGCTGAATCATAACCTGTTGAAAGCTCTATTTACGAAAAAGCAACAAAATATTCTGACTTATTGGTGGAAAAACTCGGAAATCTGCAAAAAGTACTTGCAAGTTGCCGTTTTTTTATGTATAATTTTTTTGTTGTTAGCAGTTTCAAAAAGTACACTTTTTGGAACTGCTTTTACTATGTTTCTGAAGTAGTCTGTATTCCCGCAATCTGCGATAAAAGGTGGTCTTACTCATGTTGCACTGTTTCAGCGTTTCTTCCAGGGGCTGCTTTTTTTGTTCCCACTTTCTGACAATTCTGCCAAAGTCGTCTGGAACCTCCTTTTCAGGTCTTCCGAAACGCACTCCCTTTGCTTTTGCGGCGGCAATCCCTTCGCTCTGCCGTCTCCTTATATTTTCACGCTCGCTCTGCGCCACAAACGATAAAATCTGCAGCACCAGATCCGCAATAAAGGCCCCATTAAATCTTTACCGTTCCTGGTATCCAGCAGCGGCATATCCAGCACGCAGATGTCAATGCCTGTTTCTTTTGTAAGAATACGCCACTGTTTCTGAATTTCCTCATAGTTGCGTCCAAGACGGTCGATGCTTAATATATACAGAAGATCTCCCTCTTTCAGACTCTCCATCATTTTTTTGTAGCCGGGGCGCTCAAAATCTTTGCCGGACTGCTTATCCATAAAAATGTTCTTTTCAGGCACGGTCGCATCCCGCAGTGCTTTCATCTGCCTGTCCTCGTTCTGATCCATACTGGACACGCGCACATATCCATATACCTCCATAGTATCAATTCCTCCATTCTGTTTCGCTTATGATATAAGATTCTTTTTCTGTATGAAAAAGATAATCCATTATAAAAAGGCTATCATTCTTTTCCATTGAAAACAAAAAGCAGCAAACTGTTTTTATAAAAACAAATTTGCTGCTTTACTCTCTACCAGAAACAGATTTTTATTTTATCGTTTCTGGTATAACTGACAATCAAAAAAGAAAGAACCACCTCACTAAAAGTCAGTTCTTTCTCTTATCTTATCCATTGTTCAAGCGTCGATTTTGCCCATAAGCAGATATCTACCCCTTCTGGAGCTGGAACATAGTCATCTGGCAAATCGCCGTCATCCATGTCTTCACTGCCGTCTGTGTACTGCTGGAATAAATGAAGTTCACCCGCATCCGGCCACCATTCAGCTCCATTACCATATCAGCCTTTTTAAGGAAAGCACTTTGTAACCACGCAGCAGCGTCTGCCTGAAATTTGAACAGAAAAAGGGAGTTTCAACCTCCCTTTGCTCCTCGCTCTTTCCTGTCAGAAACAGTTTCTATCCCCGCTATCAGCACAAACACCACGGCCAGTCCCAGCGTGATTCCAATCATGACATAAAGTCCCTGTCTCACACCGAGCAGCAGGACAGATCCAAAGATAAACGAGCCTGCGGACTGTGCGCCATTCTCAAAAAGGCTGTATACGCCGATCGCCCTGTCGTAACCGTAGTCCTCCACTTCCTTCAAATCCGTAAAGTAGCTTGTCTGCATCGGCAGCGCGAAACTGTCTGCAATTCCCAGCAAAATCAGCGACAGCAGAAGCACCCATATATTCTGATACGTTCCGACCATAAAAAACGCCGCTGCATATATTAAGACGCCGATACCCATCGCATACTGCTTCTTGAAATGCTTCTCCATCACATTTGTGAGCAGTGTGCTGAAGCTGATCACACAGATACCATTCAGCAGATAGGAATAACCGATATAACTCTCCTGCAGACCATAGCTTTCCCCCAGGATCGGATACATATAGTTCAGATAGTAACCGCACGCAATCACAGGAAACACGATCATCAGCAGAAACGTCCATATCCGTTTCCGCGTCAGGAAATAAATGAGACTCTTTTTCGGCCCTGAAATCTCATGTTCCTCGCTTTTCAGGCTGTCTCTTCTAAAATGGCGCCACACCAGCGCCACAATGACAACACTGAAAATTCCCGTCATCAGGAAGATGTGCATCGCGTCCAAAACACCAACCATAAAACCGCCAAACACCACGCCGCAGTTTACCCCATTCAGCGCCGCTGCACTATAATCTGCAAATCCGATATCCTTTTGTTCATCCTCCTTCTGCGCGATGGCGGTATTGATTATCAGCAGCACTACTCCCCACCCGATACCGATCACGATATTGCTCAAAATCAACATCCAGATCGTCGGCGCGAGACGGATAAAAAAGCCAGCCGCAATCAAAAGACTACAGCATACTGCCGACCGTCTGACGCCCATCCGCCTGACCACATTTGCACCGAGAAGCGACATCACCGCCCCCGCGACCACCTCGGCCGAGATTGGAATCGCCGCGATGATTTCTTTTGGAATGCCGTTTATCCCTTTTGCAAGCGTCATAGAATATATCGGCAGAAAGCTCGTAGATATATTTGTGACAAAGAAAATCAAAAATACACACAGACGCAGTACATTGTTTGGAACCAGGCTGGCATTTTTGTCCTCGCGCATACGCGGATGGACAAAGGACAGGAGCTCGATACTCACCAGAATGATAACTACTGTCAACGCAGCAACATGCAATAGAAGGTCAAAGAGGATTTCGTAAATCTCTTCATAAATTACATCTGTGTCCGTTCCTACCTCAATCAGGCCGACAACACTGCCGTCCTCGCCAAAGACCGGATTCAGGGTAAACAGATAGTTTCCCTCGCTCGAGTAGGAGGATGTATAGACTTTCCCCTCTCCGGTTGTCATGATTTCCTGTTCGTCAGAACCTTCATAATCCCATCCATAGGGATAAATTACCCCTGTATCCTCCTGAATACAGTAGACTGCCGTTATCACATCATCCAGTACCATATAAATCGTACAGTACAAGTCGTTGATCCATTCATCTTCCGTAATAAAATGCTTTCTCACGACCATTCTGATCTGATCATACGCTTCGCTGTCAAAATCAGAAGGCGTTTTGAGTGTCCGCATGGCATCCGTCGGAAGCGCTGAAGCGGTAAGGCCCGATGCCACCTGCGCCCTTGCGAGTGTTGCTTCCAGAACTCTGTCAATGTATCTGGGAATCACCACAAGCGTAACCATGCCTGCCACTAAAATTGTGCCTGTTGTTATCACAAGCGCGAAACGGGCATACTGGGAAGCCTTTTTCACAAAATAGTATATAGCTGATAATAAATAACATCCTATACAGGCCGCCACCAGTACGCATCCAAAAAGTTCCCAATTCTGTGCCGCCAGCATTGCTTCCGAATACGCCGCCGTTTCAATACAACGGACCTGGGCATCCTTATAGATATGCAGTTTATTCTCCGAGACTGCGGTCAGCCCATGTGTGGCATCAATAAAATAACAGATGTCACGTTCAAGAAACGGCATGCTCTCTTCCCACTCCCGAATGTCCACGCGCCCCTGCCTGCCCAGAATAAAGCATTCCCTTGTACCGATATCCGTCACATAAACAGTTCCACTCCTGTCGACACTGATATCTCTCGGCACACTTTTTTCCACATGAGACGCATCATAGCAAATACGCTGCCCGCCATCTGCCATATCGATGCTGACAATGATACCATTATACTGCACGACATACAACTGCCCATTTCTTGCGTCGATCGCCGCCGACGCAAGACGCTCCTGTGCACCCTCGTAGGCATACGTGCCGATTACCTCCCCTGTCAGCGCTCTCACCACAATGGAATTTTCCAGCTTTTGCGCGATGACAGCCCGGTCGTCCATAAGATAAATCCCCATAATACTGCAGGATAACCGCGGCTGCTCATATGTGCAGAGCAGATAGGTCTCAAGATACTGTCCCTCCTGCGAGCACGTGATGACCATCTCCTGATCAATGTGATTTGCATCACTCTTCGTATTCCCGAGAAGATAGATCGTTCCATCATTCCCGGCAATCACTTTGCTAAATTGCCGCACGCCATAAGCGCTGCTGTATCTCTGAAATTCGATCACATCCTCACCGGAAACAAAGCTGAACCGCTCCCCGGACTGATCGAGTACCAGCCTGCGTCCGCCGGCATCCATGGAAGCATATACCACAGCTTCAAAGGCACAATCCGCAACGCCCCAACTGCCAAACCACATGCGATGTTCCCATGCAATGAAAATTCCTGCCACGGTCGTTATCACAAGCAATATGCCAAGCGCCCGTTTTCGCATCCTTTTTTTCATGATTTGCTATGCCTCCTTCTTTTTCTCCATCAGTGTATACCGCGGAATAAGCTCATATTGGCACAGTCTTTGTTTGTAATATCTCAACCCTTCTATGTTCATATCCTCCGTGTAATTGACCTTGTCTGCACTGCCTGCAAAGCGATCGATACACTCCCTGTGGATAAATTCATTAATTCCGCGGACGCCGCGCTTTGTCTTCTTAAACAAAAAAATAATCTGCCCGTTTTCCTGGGAGACAATGCAGTATCCCACCATCTGCCCCATGGAAAAGACAGCAATTCCCGTTGCACCGCTCTGCTCAATTTCTGATATAATGCACGCAGCTGTATCCTTCTGACAGCCATAGCCACATTCGTCACAGCAATGCAGGCAGCACCAGCTCTGACTGATAAGCGCTCTGCAGGACTCAAGATGACGCGGCTTTAGCACTTCCGTGACAGGCTCAAACTTGCGGACAAAATAGTTGTAGTTGTACCGCGTCTCCTGAGTGTCGAGCGCTCTCTTAAAATCCTCCAGCGCATAGACATAATCGCTGTCCCCGTCGTCATATTGCGTCCAAAATGCTACAGGCAGTGCCTTTTTATAATACGGAAGCATCTGTCCGCTGACATCTGTCACCACATACCGGATTCCGAACTGTCTTGTCTTTTCAAGCTGCCACGCAAGCGCACTGCCCATTTCCGTACTCCTGTAATCGCCCATGATTGGCAGCCAGCCGATTCTCCCATGACAGGTATCGCATGCAGCCGCCTGCAGAAACCCTTCCGCCTCCATATAGTAAACAGGAACCGCCCGCCGCCATGCCATCAGGCTTGCAAAACTCATCGTTGACGCATATCCCGGTTCCATCTGTGACAGATACCGCCGGAACAAATGGGCGGAATCCGCCTGCAGCCTGTGAAATCCATAGTTTTCCCAATCAATTTGCCGTACTGTGTCCATCATCTTCTTCCTCTGTTCATATCGATATCCTCACTCATATTTTTCTATAAAAATATCTGCTGCATCCATGTTGTCAGACTGATAATAGCTGTTGCACAGGTAAAGATATTCTCTTGCTGCCGCATCATGAACAGACTGCTTTAGCACTGCCACAAACTGCGCGCGTGCCTCCCCAAACTTCCGTGCGCAAAACAGGCTTACGCCTCTCTCAAACGTTTCCTTTGTCCGATTTTTGTCCCGTTTGCGCTGCTCGTCATCCCCGTCATACACCTCATATAATTTCTCGAGTCTCTGCTGAAACGTATCATAGACAAAGCCAAGCGTCCTGCTGTGATAATTCTCCTCAAAGTCTGGAATATGCCCTGCAAGCGTCGATGTGACTAAAATTGCCGCACCATATTTTTTGCACATTTTCTGTAAAAAATCTGCCATATTGGTCTTTCTCGCTATGGACACGATCGCCCTGCGGCTCTCATGTCCGACCGCGCCAATCATCACCCTTCCATAAGCCAGGCCAAAGCCAAGCTGAATATCCTGTCCGTCTTGTCCCATATGGCTTCTTACATGATTGCTCGCCGTAATTGCAGACTGCAGCAGATTATCCGACACGGTTCTATAGAAAGCGGTAAAGCTTGCCTCCCTGAAATTTTCTATAATGCCTCCCTGCTCCATGACTGCCGGAATCGTCTGATCGCAGATTTCGTTCATAAAATTAAACATTTGTTCTGCATCCATCTGTCTGCTGAGCTCATCAAAATTCAGAATGCCGTACGACATCATCGCAAGTTCCTGCTTTGTATTGTCGCCGAGCTGTACCTTTGTGACCAAATCACGGTTCAAGAGTGTAAACAGCTCCGATGGGAGATACTTGTAGTACGCGTTGTTGATCTCCTCAATCTCCTTCAGATGCCGCCCGATTCCTACATTGACACGATTGAACACACGCTTGATCTCGCTGATCTCATCATGACCGGACACATCCATCATATTGCCAAAAATATTGTTCTCCATCTCCTCCGCATGCTTTGCCAACATCTTGAGTGGCCTGATGACAGACAGATTCATGATAACAAAAATCACAAAAACGCATCCTGCACTGAGTACTGCAATCGTCTGCAGCATTTCCCTGGAGATATTCTCCAGGGACTGAATCATATCTGACACAAGAACATCGACGCCGACAAATGCAATCGCCTCATTATCCCTGTTCAAAACGGGAACATAGACGGAGGCAAGGGTTTGGTACTCATTTCCCTGCAGAGTGCTTGTTGTCTCCGCCTGGGTGCATGGCTTCTTTGTCCTGAGAACCTCCTTTGCCCTGTCAAAATTCTCAGACAGGTCAACCGATGCTCCAAGCTCCTCCTCGCTGTCTCCGATCTGGCGAATCTGCTCCTCTGTCAGCTTTGCATCAAAGATATAGACGCCCTCCTGTTCGTTGTATGGATACATAACATAGAGATAATAGGTATCTGTCTGCAACTTGATGTTGTCGATTCTCTCCTTCATCTCCCAGTATGCTTCGTCAGGTTCCAGCGTTATCGCATACTCCTCGATTTTGTCCGGATCGATCACACTTGCGGTAAGCTTTGCGATACTGACTGCATCCTGATAAGCCTGTTCCTGTATCATCACACCAGAAATATCTTCCATTTCCCGATAGATTCCATAGGCAATACAAACCCCAAACAGCAGAAAAATCAGTATAAACTTGAACTGCAATCCAAATCGTATCTTCATGTATCCTCCTTAGAAATGGTGATGCATCCATTCCAGAAAACTATTCAAAATCATGGTATCTGTATGTTCATGACACCTGGATTTGTAATCTGTATCACCCCGCCCCAGTTGCACATCAGCTTCGACGAATGATTCAACGCCGGTTTGTTCGCTATGAGCACTTTCGGACAGCCAGGCGTCCACGGCGCACTTGTCACTGGTATGCAGGGCATTGGCGTCAGTACGCCGAGCGCCGCCGCAGTCGCCGCTGCCACCTGTGGATTGGCAGGACTGCTGCACATTCCAAATGGCATGATATTCTTCAATGGAACATTGTCCATAATTGTCGCAATCGGCATTGTTGTCATCACTTTATTTTCCGGTGCCACCATCAAAGCGGACGGTGCCACGCCAAAGGAACAGGCACACATCGCCCCTCCACAGACTGCAAATCCCATCTTCATCCCTCCCCACTTCTCAGAACTGCAATCTCACTGGTCAGCGCCTCAATCTGCGCTTCCAGCTCTGCAATTCTCCCTGCATATTCAGAAACATCGTCGGAGTCCTCATCAGATACAAGCACATTATTCCGAAATTCCCCCTGCGCCACGACACTGCCATTCTCCTCATCATACAGAACTCCCTGTCCATGATAGTGTCCAAGTACAAAACTTCCCTCATAACGTTTCGCACCTGTGTTGGTGTATGTCACACCCTCTCCATTGTAGAGGCCCATATGAAACCCACCCTTGTAGCGAAGTGCATTGGTGAACTCGTCATAGAGTATCCCTTCCCCTTCATAGACTCCCTCAGAAAAACCGCCTTCATAGACAAGCTTTCCTGTCATCAGGTCATAAAGCTTTCCATTTCCATCATAGAGGCCAGATTGAAAACTTCCCTCGTAACGCCTGATTCCCTGCTGTGTGTAGAGTACGCCTTCCCCTTCGTACGCATCTGCCTTGAATTCACCTTCATAGAGCAGCAGGCCCCCCTCGTAGAGCTTTCCTTCTCCATCATAAAGTCCTCCTGAAAAACCGCCCTCGTACTGGATATTTCCATCCTCGTCATACAGAATGCCTTCCCCTTCATACCATCCCTCCAGAAAGCCTCCCTCATAAAGCAGTCTGCCTTCGTCTGTACAGAGCACACCTTCCCCGGAAAATACACCTCCCAGAAAACCTCCCTCATACCATAAAATGCCGTCACTGGAGTATAGCTTCCCGTTTCCTTCATATAAATCATCCCTAAATTCTCCCTCATACAGCAGAAGGCCATCATCTGTATACAAAATACCCTGTCCATCCTTAAGACCTTCCCTGGTTTCCCCTGTATAGATCACACTGCCATCATCATTGTATAAGGATGTATAACCATTTGCGAAGCTGCCCTCCATAAAGCTGCCCGATGACACCATCTGACCTCCCTCATAAAGCGTTCCGCTCCCTTCGTAAGAGCCGTTGATAAATTCGCCTTCATAGACAAGCACCGCCCCCTGGTACAGCGCACCCTGACCATCATAAATTCCATTGACAAAGCCGCCCCGAAACTTTGTCTGACCATTCTCATCATACAGTTCCCCTGTCCCG
>CAMWXE010000056.1 GCA_947178145.1 uncultured Lachnospiraceae bacterium
CACTCGAAGAAATATCCTGCGCAATCTGTATCACTTATTTTCCTACAGATCCTAAATAAAAATTTCCGCAAATACCACATGGACAGGGGAGAGCCGCTTTTTCAGGTGGAGCTATTGACGGAGAAGAAGTACGTTAAGCCGGAAAAGATTGTGTTAAATGATGATTTCACACAGCAGACAGGCGCAGGAAAGAGCATGCAAGAAGTTTTAAGGGATATGGACGCCCTTGCGGATATCGTGAGGAATCCAGTACCAAACAGAAATATTGAAGAGTACGAATAGTGCAACGCTTTAAATGCCTTATAGTAGGGCTTGCAAGGGGGCAAATTCGGCTTGAAATGGTCAAGTAGCCCTCCAGACGAAAGAAAGGAGGGCGATGCAATGTATGTTACATATCAGGACTTGATCCAGATTGGAATACTCATTGTTGCCCTTGCTAATTTGATTTATCAGATTTACAAGGGAAAAAAGAAATAGCCGCCACTACTGCCAATAGTGACGGCTGACTGCTTTTTAGCAGAGGTTTAAACTTGTTGTGTGGGTAGAGCCGCTTCTATGGCTTTCCCTTTTTCTGTCTATAATATAGCATATCCGGCAGCAGGAAACAAGAGCCAAACACACGTTTATTGTAATGTGATTGTGAAAAGTAACGTGAAAACTGTCTAACCGCTGCTCTCTCATTCTCTTATTAGGC
Organism: uncultured Lachnospiraceae bacterium; assembly: GCA_947178145.1. Taxonomy (GTDB): domain Bacteria; phylum Bacillota; class Clostridia; order Lachnospirales; family Lachnospiraceae; genus COE1. Next base: position 695 of record CAMWXE010000056.1, read on the forward strand.
GTTCTCCTGAATATCCGTTACTCAAATAAGACAGAGCTGCCACTGCAGGAAGTTGCAACGTACCCGGAATTTTCCGGGAGCAGATTTGAACCTGGAGGGGCTCAAGATTGCGCTCGCACCTAAATAGTGGTCAGACCCAAATGGGCTTTTCCATAAAATTATGGAGAACCTTGGCTCCTATTGGGAATTTCCCGATTTAAAATCGAAAAAGGTAATTTGCAATCTCCACAAGCCCCTATTTTCTCTGGTAACGGCATAGACAGTATTCTTATCAGGCAAGGCAGTACAAGCCCGATATGCAGCAGATAGAGCCTTTACAAAGGGATTCTGACTGTAGGGCGGTATTTTCCACTGAACTGCCAACAACAACCATTTGGCGGCGGTCACAACCTTTTGGCTGCCAGCGCGATTTATTCCTTCTGGATGAGGAACAGAGAGGAAGGGACACCACTATATAGTTGTCACTGGGAGCAATTTTGCGTTTAGGTGCAGGAAATTTCCTGCTCCTTAATCGTACCCACTTGTGGGCATGGTTCGCTTGTGGTTACGGCTGATAGCGATACAGTAACTACGGTGCAGGACATTTTCCCTTCAAGTGATAAGCCAGAGGACGGTTAGACGCACCGGAGCTTCCTTGTCAACATGAAGTACATCGGAAAGATTAACAGTTATATCGTGACACTGACCACAGGAAAGGAATTATTGGTTCCAAAGACAAGATATCCTGACGTAAAGCGCCAGTATGCATTGTTTCGGGAAGCGAGGGAATAGCCAGAAAAAGGAACCAGAGGACGGTTCCTTTTTTGGCGGTAATTTTCCAGTCCTAATCTTATAACAGCATGAAAAAGGAAAAAATAAATACATTTACACAATATTCTGGAAGAAAATTATCGTTCAATGCTGTATAATGATAGCATAGAGACACATAGGGATGACAGGGCAGCGGCCACAAGGTATCTGTGCAGCTGCGCAGGAAAGAGGAGACTGGAATGAAAGATTTTGAGAGAAAGATGTCGCCAAGAAGCAAGATTGACACAGAGAGCTGGTTTATTGAGTGCTATCGGAGGCATCAGGGACACCCGATGAAGATTCTGATTTCCCTGTATCGGGGGAATTACCACAAGTTTGTGCTGGCAGTGATCAGCTTTTTTATCAAGCATGCATGCGTGTGGGTGCTGCCGATTCTGACGGCAAATATCATCAACGACGTGACGACAGGCAATCCAAATACTGTGCGGAATATTGTCTTTTACACGGTGTTTGAGGGTGTACTCATCGTGATCAATGTGCCCATGAATTATCTGTACACTGCCTATAAGAGTCTGGCGACGCGCTATGTGGAGACAGGACTTCGCAAGGCGCTGGTGCGCAAACTGCAGCAGCTTTCCATATCATATCATGTGGAGACACAGTCCGGACGGCTCCAGTCGAAGATCATGCGCGATGTCGAGGCGGTGGAGACGCTGTCCACGCAGATGTTTCTGAACATATTAAACATTGTCCTCAATATCGGCGTGGCATTGATTGTCACAGGTTCTAAGAGCAAGACCGTTCTCGTGTTTTTCCTGTTTGCGGCACCGGTTGCGGCGATTACGATGGTGTCCTTCCGCAATGTGATGAAGAGCAAAAACAGGGAATTTCGAAAAGAGATGGAGGAGACTTCTGCCCGCGTCATGGAGATGGTGGAGCTTGTGCCCGTGACAAGGGCGCATGCCCTCGAGGACGAGGAGGTACGGAAAATCAGCAGCCAGCTCTTCGCAGTGGCGGAAAAGGGCTATCAGTTAGATGTAATACAGGCGCTGTTCGGCTCTGTCGGCTGGGCGATTTTCCAGATTTTTCAGGTGATCTGCCTGGCGTTTACCGGATACCTTGCAGTGAAGGGAAGTATCCAGGTCGGCGATATCACACTCTACCAGAGCTATTTTTCCACCGTGGTCAATCAGGTGTCGGCGATTGTGACACTGCTTCCGATTATCACGAAAGGTGTTGAATCGGTCAATTCCATCGGGGAGGTTTTGCTGTCTGAGGATGTGGAGCGCAATGAGGGCAAAGAAGAGCTGAGTGATGTGGACGGCGTCTTTGAGTTCAGGGAGGTCAGCTTTCATTACAATAACAATGAGAACCAGGTACTGAATCACCTGAACCTGCATGTGGAGCAGGGGCAGACGATCGCCTTTGTCGGGGAGTCAGGCGCCGGGAAGTCCACAATTTTAAACATGGTCATTGGCTTTCACATGGCAACTGGCGGGGAAGTTCTGCTTGACGGACACGATATGAGTCAGATTGACTTGCGCACCTACAGAAAGCATCTGGCCGTTGTGCCGCAGACCTCGATTTTGTTTTCGGGGACGATTCGGGAGAATATTACATATGGCTGCGAACATGTGACGGACGAGGAGCTTGCGGAGGTGGTGCGCGCGGCGAATCTGAGCGATCTGGTGGAGAGTCTTCCAAAGGGGCTGGACACTGCAGTAGGAGAGCACGGCGGTAAACTGTCCGGCGGGCAGCGCCAGCGAATCGCTATCGCGAGGGCACTTATACGAAATCCAAAGATTATCGTGCTGGACGAAGCGACATCCGCGCTGGACAGCATCTCGGAGAAAATGATACAGGAGGCGATCAACAACCTGGTGAAGGGCAGGACGACATTTATCGTGGCACATCGTTTGTCAACGATTCGCGATGCGGACCGGATTGCGGTGATTGCCGATGGAAGGTGTGTGGAGTACGGCACGTTTGAGGAACTGATGGATCTCAAGGGCGAGTTCTACCGCATGAAAGTATTGCAGAGCTGATATCCTTTTTCTATGCCACATAACAGTACATAAAGATAAAGTGGCAGATACTTCCGCCCATCACAAAAAGATGAAAGATTTCATGCGAGCCAAAATATTTGTGCAGCGAGTTGAACACAGGAAGCTTTAGGGCATAGATAATACCGCCGATCGTATAGATGATTCCGCCTGCCAGAAGCCACCCAAACGCCGCGTGGGGAAGCGTGTTCCACAGCGTGCCGAAAACGAGCAGGCACAGCCAGCCCATAGCGATATATATGATGGAGGAAAACCATTTCGGGCAGGTGATCCAAAATGCCTTCACAAGCATTCCGACGACGGCAACGCCCCATACAAGTGCCAGCAGTGTATATCCCATACTGCCGCCAAGGACGATGAGGCACACAGGGGTATAGGAGCCGGCGATCAATACAAAGATCATCATATGGTCAATTTTGCGAAAGACGCGCAGCACGTTGCCTGTGACGTTGACACTGTGATAAAGTGCACTCGAGCCATATAAAAGAATCATGCTTGCCGCAAAGACAGACAGTGACGCGGCTGCCACACCTCCGTGTGCCTTCACGATGAGCGGTGACGCTGCAATCGCCGCCATGAGACATGCGATAAAATGGGTAATCGCGCTTCCCGGTTCCCTGATTGTTAACTGCATAAGATACGCCTCCTTGATTACAATGGATTCTTATTATAACATACTAATTCTGTTGATTGAAACAGAATGTAGAGTTTAATAAAACATAATGTAGTTTTAAAAACTACATATTGATTAATACAATACTACTACTTATTATATTCAATGTCAATTATGATTATCAAAAAATGTAAAAATTGAGAAATAGAATTATTCTTACAGATCCGAAGGCGTGATATGCATTCAGAAACGTTGATACACGATAATAAAGAGGACTGTTCAGTCCTCCTCAATCACATGTATTTCGAGATAGTCAAAATCAATTGCCTCTATAAAATTGTCTGAGGAAAAGCGGGTTTTATCGTGTTTCTTAAAATCAGAAATGTTGGAATCCAGCCAGATTGGTTTCCCGAGGTCAAACTGATAACAGACTGCCTCGAGCGCATCAAACACTTTATGTGTGCGCGTTTCAGGGCGGTCATCGCAGATGACAGTATCCCTGAGCATATGGTTGTTTTGAAAAGTTCTTGCCCATAAACGAAACATTGCAAATTCTCCTTATGTATTTTGGTCATTCACATTGTAACACGAATGGCGGGAAATAAAAAGTAAAAAGTCGCACTTCACTGTTTTTTAAGCTTTGATGCCGCAAAAGGAGTATCGGATGATGACGCGCCGGGCAGGGAATGGTTTCCCTACTCGGCTAGATAAGGTGTCAGTTCATATGGCAGGAAATATCCCTGATCGTAATGGCACGTCGGACAGGACAGCGGTGCCTGTGTTCCCTCATGGATATAGCCACAGTTGGTGCAGATCCATCGGCTTTTGCCTTCACGGGCATAATATGTGCCCTTCTCCAGCATCTCTGCCACTTTCGCAAACCGAAGCTGGTGTGTATGCTCAACCTTCGCGATCTGATAGAATGCGGACGCTGCTTCCAGGAATCCCTCTTCCTTTGCCTTGTCGCCAAACGCCTGATATACATCTTCGTACTCTTCTTTCTCATTGTGCTCTGCAGCGCGCAAAAGTTCTGCGAGACTTTCCTGCTGGTCTATCGGATATCCGCCGTCTATAGTAATGGTTTCTCCGGCGAAATCCTTTAACAGCGCATAAAACCTCTCTGCATGGGCCCGCTCCTGCTCCGCCGTATATTCGAAAATATCAGCGATTGTATACATTTTTGCCTGTCTGGCCTTCGCGGCTGCGATGGTATATCGGTTTCTTGCCTGACTCTCTCCGGCAAATGCTCTCATCAGATTCTCTTTTGTCTTGCTTTCTGAAAAGTGAATAGCCATAATATATACTCCTTTTTTGTTTGCTGATAGTAGTATGCCTCATAGCAGGCAAATTATTCTTTTAAGAGAATTGGGTTTTCGTTACTGTCCACTCCGTTCCAGTAACGGGTTCTTTTACAAAATACAGATTTTCTGTATTTTATGGTGGAAAATAGAGAATGAAAGTGCTATAATCAAGAAACAGGCAAGAATTCAGGCATATTATTCATATGGGAGGATATTATCCATCATAAGTTCTCCCCAGATTAAGAATAGGAGGTTATAAAATTGAAAAAAAGAATTCTGTCAATTATTTTAGCGCTTTGCTTATGCGCTTCTTCCCAGTCAGTGGTCTATGCGGGGAAGGACGATCTTTCGACGCAAGAGTCGACAAAGGAGCCAGATGCCCATAAAGATGAAGATCTGGTTCCAGCAGCAGTCTACGAGGCCATGATTGCGCTGAAAGATCAGGATGCGTATAAGGAGGGAACGACATGGACCAACGATGAGCCTTATTCGGGTTCAGGGTACCGGTGGCATGGTGGAACACTTGATGGAAAAAATATCAGTGCTGTAGGTTGTGTAGCCTTCGCTTTTATCCTTAGCGATGAGGCTTTTGGCAGTCTGCAGAACAGAATGTACGCAAAAGGTCAGTTTACATTTGAGGATATCAAAGTGGGAGACATCCTGCGGATGAACAATGACGCCCATACCGTGATCGTGCTCCAGGTAAGTGATGCGGGTGTGGTTGTCGCCGAAGGAAACATCAGCACTGGAGACCACAAAGGTAAGGTTCATTGGGGGCGGGCAATCTCTAAGGAAGAGGTGATGAACAGCACCAGCCATTATATTACCCGCTACCCGGAAGGCTATGTTGCGCCAGATGATTCAACTGCCAACGAGTCAATTGACAAGGGAACACTCAGCGGAGGGCTTACATGGAATTTGACGAAGGCGGGGACACTGACCATCTCCGGTAAGGGAGCTATGCCAGATTATAGCGGTGCTGGGGAACAGCCGTGGAAGGATTACGGCAGCCAAATTCATAAGGTTGTGATCGGGGAGGGCGTCACCAGTATTGGTTCCTGCACTTTTTGGAACAGCGGACTTCTTAGTGCAGAGATTTCCTCCAGTGTGACAACGATTGGCAGCAATGCTTTTCGCGGTTCCTCGATAATGTCCGTGACCATTCCTTCCAGCGTGAAAACGATCCATGACAGTGCTTTCCGCGAGTGCCGAAATCTTAGTTCAGTGACTGTTTCCAACGGGATGGAGACAATCGGTGAGAATGCTTTCCGCGCCTGCACAAGTCTCACTTCCATAGCTCTGCCTTCCAGCATTGGGGAGGTAGGTGCCGGTGCCTTTTTCCAATGTCAGGAAATGACAGATGCAACGTTTGCCTCTGGCAGCAAGCAGGTAAAGCTGGGCGATAATCTGTTTACACAATGCTATAAACTGACGAGCGCAAAGCTGCCCTCAAATATAGACCGCATTGGCGAGGGGATGTTTCAGGATTGTCTGATGCTTGCCAGAGTGGATATTCCGCAGGGCACGGCAAATATCGGAGGATCAGCATTCGCTTCGTGCTCCAGATTAACCACGGTCATAATTCCGGACAGCGTAACGACAATAGGGACAGCAGCATTTTCAGATTGTCCTCTGACGGACATATATTTTACTGGCACCGAAGCGCAGTGGAACGACATAAACAAACAGGGTGATACGGTATCGGCAGTATCGAAGGCAACGATACATTACAACTACACCACTGCAACCAGCCCTGATCCTGATGAAGGTGGTGATAACGATAACAACAATGATGATTCCGGGATCAATCATGGTGGGGATAAACCTGGTACGAATAATTCCAGTCAAAACAGTTCCGATGAGGACGCCCCGGACAGAAGGGCGCTTGCAGAGACATGGAAACCGACAACGCCTGATGAGGTCAAGCGGTATATTTGCATGGGAAAAGAAGATGTCCAGTACACCGTGCCAGAGAAAAATGCCTATCCGGTTGACATAGAGAACGCAATGCAGGGACCTATGTGCTTCGAGTCGTTTGAGGCTGTTCTTGGGGATTATACGATTGGGAGAACTTACAATATATATGCGCGTTCCGATACCACCTACAGCACAGACCAGAAAGTACAGATTACGATAGAAATCCCGTCAGCCATTTATAAGAAAGACAGGGAGTATAAGATGATCTGCGTTACAAAGGGCGGGAAGCCGACTATTTATGACGACTTAGACAGTGACCCTGAGACAATCACAATAGAGACAGATAAATTCCAAGCATATGCGTTGATTTACAAGTAAAACAAAATTGCATGGCCTCCAAATCTGGCATGATTTGGAGGTTTTCCTGTAGCTGTTTTCAGCGAAGTAGTTTTTCAAGCTTCTCGATTGATTTTTTGGCAGGGATATAGAACCCAAGTCTCATGATAAGTTGATGGAGAGCAAACACACCAATCAGCATGATAAAGGGGAAGACGTTGAATTCTCCAGTCATGATGAAACCAAGAAGTACAATGAGACAAGCGAGCCCAAATATACAATTTCCGAAAATGGAGGACACATACTTAGCGTGATGAAGGCACATCTTGAGATCGATGACGGATGTAATCCCTTCTACCCGGATTCGGCCAGATATCATTGGCGCAAAATCATTGCGGAAGCAGATATTGTTCATGATCTCAAATTCAAGAGGGCCAATCTCACCGATAAATTCGATATAAGGACGGCAGGCAGTTTCCTCTCTGGATTTTGTCACGACCTTCAATGCGGTGCAGATCTCTTCTGGAGATTTGCTGGTATAGATTCTGTGCTCTACATAGGGCATCAAATGCATGATACGACCCTTCCTTTCGATTTCTACTCATATCAACAAATGGTGACGCATATCTGACAGAACGCATTATAAAGCTGATTTCAGTATATCATATACATTTCCCATATTCAATTGATTTAGCGCAGGAGTTATGGTTCACGCAACAGCCGAAATTATATAAGACGTAAGCAAAAACGCTGTTTGGACGCAGAGTCATATCTCTCAGAAATTGGGTATTGACAATCCTGTATATCGGAGTAAAATAGTTCTAATCGTTGAAGTCCGCTATCTGTCAAAGTCCCAGGTGTCTGGTGCCATAAAGCTTTTGGAAGAGCGCGAATGGATTGACAAAGCCTACATTGGTGACAACCGCAAGACGGCACATTTAAAAATATGTGAAAAAGCAGCTGCCGTCATCGCTGATGGAAAAGCGGCACAGGAAGTATTTTTCGAAGTGCTGATGGACGGATTTACGCGGGAGGAAATTGAGCGCATGAAAGGCTATACAGGACGCATTTGGGACAATATTGACAGCTATCTAAAGTCTGGCAGCAAATAAGTAAATCAATGTGGAATTTTAGATGGGAGGAAAAATCATGTTTATGTTTATCGTCTGTTTTATTGCTGGAATTGGTGCAGGGCTGGGGACAGGATTTGCGGGGATGAGCGCCGCGGCGGTTATCAGTCCAATGCTGATTACGTTTCTGGGACTTCCGGCGTACGAGGCGGTCGGCATCGCGCTGGCGAGTGATGTGCTGGCAAGCGCGGTGAGTGCATATACCTATGGAAAAAATAAAAACCTTGATATCCGTAATGGTCTGGTGATGATGGTCACGGTTTTGCTCTTTACGCTTATAGGAAGCTGGATTGCGAGCATGGTTCCGAATACCACGATGGGGAGTTTCTCTGTGTTCATGACCTTGCTGCTCGGAATCAAGTTTATTGTAAAGCCAGTCATGACAACAAAGGAATCCATGGCTGCTGTCAGTGTGAAGAAGCGGATGATTCAGTCGATCGTCAGTGGGACGATTGTAGGCTTTATCTGCGGTTTTATCGGCGCAGGCGGCGGCATGATGATGCTGTTGATCCTGACAAGTGTCCTGGGCTATGAGCTGAAGACGGCAGTTGGGACAAGCGTTTTTATCATGACCTTTACGGCACTGACAGGTTCGGTCAGCCACTTTGTGATTGGCGGTATGCCGGATATCTGGTGTCTGATTTTCTGTGTGGCATCGACACTGCTATGGGCGCGGATTGCCGCAAAGTTTGCTAACAAAGCCAGCGCCGCTGCGTTGAACAGGGCGACAGGTGTGGTGCTTGCTGTATTGGGGGCTGCGATTCTTGTCGTGAACTTGATGACAAAATAATTGTCCGAATCGGTCAACAATATTACTGCGTTGGCGGCAGGAGCACACAATCATTGTAAGACATTGTAAGAATTTGTCAGGAGTGCAGCTTTCTGTACTCTTTGGGCGTGACACCATACTTTTTCTTAAATAGGGCATAGAAGTGTGTGCGGTTTGTGAATTTGAGTCTGGCGGCTATGGCACTGATGGATTCATCTGTTTCTGTCAGACATTGGGCCGCTTTTTTCAGGCAGAAGGTCATGCCATAGTCATAGAAGCACATGTCCGTGAACTTGTTGACAATACGGTTTAGATAGTCCCCGCTGTAGTGAAGCAGCTGTTCCATCTCCATGCGTGTGATACGCCCATCGCGCTCCTCGAAAAGCTGTGTAATGTGTGAGAAGAGCAGAAAGTCACTGTTTTTGTCAAGCCGGATATTGCTGCATTGGTAATGAGCCGGCGATGACAGGTAGGACAGGAGGGAACACAGCAATCCGCAGACCTGATAGGAGGCACCAAACTCGGAGCAGAGAAGCGTCTGTATCAGAGATTCTGTTATGGAATGCAGGTGTGCTGCGGATTGCAGATTCTGATACACTGGTATGAAATTAAGGTAAGCCCGTTCTCCGAGATTTTCCAGATCCGTGGCGATAAAATGATAGAGTGCGCTGTCATATATCTTTTTTTCGCTGGGAAAAAAGGCGTTCTGTGCAGAGGCAAAAAGTTCCGTGATAAAAGCGGGAGACAGACCAATATACAGCACCTGGCATTTTGACAGATAGCGTTCCACATGGCGCAGATTCCGGTTAATCAGGCAGCAGGAGCCGGCGGAATAAAGATAATCCTCTCCCTCGATTCTCTGCACAATAGTTCCTTCCAGAACAATTACAAATTCAAAAAAGTCATGAAAGTGCGGCGCGTTTTGTGCATAGGGGTTATTTTTCATGGAGAGCGTTTCCTGATACAGAACAGCCTTCTCAAAGGACATCGTGACGACATTTACATAGTCATCTGGCTCGGTGCCATCACAGTATTCCAGCGTGAGCTCAAAGGGCACATTCATATGGTAAAAACGGCTGAAATCGCTGTCGCCGTTTTGAACATGAATCGGAGAACTACGGCTGTTCAGGACTTCCTGCATATCGAGTGTATTGCAAACAAAGCTGGCATTATTCTCCATTTAGAACCTCCATGCGACCGGGTGACTGGTGCATTGACATAGCCTGAGCAATGCACGCGGTGTATTATTCCCGAATATGATACAAATGCTGATGAATGAAATCGTTTTTCGATATTGCTGTGTATTGGATTGATTTTCTATAATAATAGATAAGTGGCAGTTTGACCATGTGTATTCATGGTTACATAGCTACAATTATAGATAAACATGCCAAAAAAGTAAAGCAGTTTATCAAAACACAAAAATGGTTACGGTTCATGCCACGTCTGATTTTGGCAGTAACCCAAAATGCACTTTCGGGGCTTTTTGTGCCTGATGGAACAAAATAGGTACAGGAAGACTCCGCAAGTCCATAAAAAGATGGAGGGATTGATATTATGAAGCGATTGCACGCAAAATTACTGGCTTTCTGTGTCAGTGCAAGTCTCTGCTCGGCTGTGTTGGCAGGCTGCGGGGCAAACAGTACGGAACCGGCTGCGGGAACACAGGTATCCACGCCGGAGGAGACACAGGCAGCGTCAGAGACAGCAGAATCCGGGTCAACGGAAGCGGCCACAGAGGTGCAGCCGGATGATCAGGAATCAGCAGGTATCTTTCTGGAACCGGTGGAAGGCATTTCAGACGACTTTATTCGTGGAATGGATGCATCCTCTGTACTTGTAGAGGAAAAAAGCGGTGTAAAGTATTATAACTTTGAGGGCGAGGAGCAGGATGTATTCCAGACACTGGCGGAGGCCGGTGTGAATTACATACGTCTGCGGGTGTGGAACGACCCTTACGATGAGAACGGCAATGGATATGGCGGTGGCAATAACGATGTTCCGACTGCCGTTGAGCTTGGAAAACGCGCAACGGAATACGGGATGAAAGTATGCATCGATTTCCATTACTCTGATTTCTGGGCGGATCCGAAGCGACAGCATGCACCTAAGGCATGGGAAGGGATGAACATTGATGAGAAATGTGACGCACTTTATGAGTTCACCAGGGAAAGTCTCACAGAAATCATTGACGCCGGCGTAGATGTGGGAATGGTGCAGGTCGGAAATGAGATTAACAACGGTATGGCTGGGGAGACAAAGCTTGCCAATGTCACGGAACTCTTGCAGGCTGGATGCCGTGCCGTGCGTGAGATATCCGAAGAATATGGGAAAGACATTCAGGTTGCGATTCATTATACGAATATTACTGAGAATGACCAGGTAGAGAGTCTGGTGGCAAACCTGTCAGAGTCAGATGTGGATTATGATGCAATAGGGCTGTCCTATTATGCATTCTGGGATGGCACCATGGAAAACATGCAGGATGTTGTCAAAATGATTCAGGAAAAGTATGGTAAGCAGGTGTTTATCGCAGAGACATCTTATTGCTACACCTCTGAGGATGGAGATGGCAGTGGAAACAGTCTGGTCGGAATAGACGATCTGGTAGATGGCTATCCCGCAACGGTTCAGGGACAGGCAAATGTGATACGCGATGTCTGTGCAGCAGCATATGAGGCAGGTGCGATCGGTGTATTCTACTGGGAGGGCGTATGGATTCCTGTCGGAGAGCCGACTGCAGATAACGCTCCGATCTGGGAGGAATTTGGAAGCGGCTGGGCAAGCAGCTATGCAGGGGATTATGACCCAGACGATGCGGGGCTCTATTATGGCGGCTGCTCATGGGATAATCAGGCGATGTTTGACTTTGACGGACATCCTCTGGAATCGCTCAATGTGTTTCAATACTTAAAAACAGGTGCCTCTGCACCCCTGGCAATTGATGCGGTGCCGTCAGTACATGTTACCTCTGGTGTGGGCAGTCCGATAGCGCTTCCTGAGATGGTCGAAGTGATTTACAATGACCGTTCAGCCAACAAGCAAGTCGCTGTCACATGGGACGAGACACAGATTGCGGCAATTGACATAAATGAGGGCGGCGTCTACGAGGTGACAGGTGTGCTTGAGGATGGCTCCACGGCTGCCGGTTATGTCGAGATTAAGATGGATAATCTTGTCTTGAATCCAAGCTTTGAGGATGCCGATACTTCTATGTGGAAAGTGACATATGAAGGTGGCAGCAATCCGACAGATTATCAGGAAAAAACAGACGATGCCTATACTGGTGATATCGCTTTTCACTTCTGGTCAGAGGACTCTGATATGGACTTTTCCATTGAACAGGAATTTACCGATTTGGAGCCAGGAACATATCAGCTTTGTGTCTATGCACAGGGGGGAGACGTATCTGACGATGCAGCGATGGAACTGTATGCGATTACCAGTGACGGGGAGCAGACGGAGCCTTTCATGGTGACGACTTACAATGACTGGAAAAATCCTACCATTTCTAATATAAAGATTACAGATGGCAGGCTCACAATCGGTGTACACATGAAGTGTAATCCCAGAAGCTGGGGAACTGTGGATGACTTTACGTTGAACCGGATGGGGGATTAGAAAATTATTTTATTCAAAATAACGGTGAAGCGCGTGTATGGGCTCACCGTTATTTTTGTGCGCCGTGAATCCATTGTTTTTTATTCAAAAAACCGCACATATTGGCTGACTACTCCGTTATACTTAATGAGAGGGGGAGGTGTTTTGCGGGATGTCCATGGATATCGAAGAACAGTATGATAAAATTTACCAATATTGCTATTTTCGGCTGCGCAGCAGACAGGCGGCGGAAGATATCACGCAGGAGACCTTTCTGCGTTATCTCGAAAAGTATCAATGCACTGCGGCAAAAAAGGCTCTGAATTGTCTGTACACGATTGCCAGGAACCTCTGTGTAGATGAGTATCGGAGACGTTCCAAAGAACAGGTGTGGGATGACATATCAAGGGACGAGCCACAAAATGAGACGGTGAAAGCAGTTGTGGCGCAGAAGGCTTTGCAGCAGGAAAATGCAGAGGAGGGATATCTCACAAAGCTCGCAGTCAGAAAGGCAGTGGCGTCACTGGAAGAGGACGAGCAGGAGCTTTTGCTGCTTCGCTATGTGAATGAGGTGCCAATTCTGACACTTGCGCATCTGCTCGGAATTTCCAGATTTGCAGTGTACCGCAGGCTGGCCGCAGTGACAAAAAAGTTCAAGGAGGGTTTAAAAAAGGAGGGGATTGAATGAAGCAGGAGTTGATAAAAGAGTTAAAACGTGCGTTCGAAGCGCCGGCGCCATTGCACAAAAAAGCGTTTCTACGGACGCTGGAGCAGACTAAGATCAGTATGCCGGTATTTGTCCTTTCACAGATTGGCTATATCCGCAGATGGATATGGATTATCTCTGTGTTGATTTTTGTCATATCAATGGTGGAGGCAGCACGCCTGTCGGCAGAGACAGTGTGGGTGATCTCCGCGCTAATGCCATTATTGGCCCTGACCGTAGTCTCTGAGAGCGGACGTTCGGAGAACTGCGAGATGGCGGAACTGGAGATGGCGACGCGCTTTTCCCTGAGAAGCGTCACCCTGGCAAGGCTGGGGATTCTCGGCGCAGAAAATCTGATCATTCTGAGCCTGCTGCTGCCAATTGAGATATGGCGTCAGGGACTTGGTGTGCTGCAGGCAGGAGTCTATATTCTGCTGCCTTATCTGATGATGACGTTTGTGGGACTCTCGATTGTCCGCAGAATCCGCGGGCGCGAGGCTGTCTATATCTGCGTTGGCATCGCAGTCTGCATCAGCTTTTTGGTGATAACGCTGCACAGCAGCACCTTGCAGTTATATCAGGCGGGCGATTTCGTGTGGTGGACTGCGATTCTCTCTTTGCTGTGTATCGGAACTGCGCGGCAGTGCGCAGGGATTGTAAGAGGGACTGCGGCAGTGTGAACATGCTGAACTAGTACAGTATTGCATAAATAACGGTGAAAAACAGTGCCTGATATTTGTGTCAGGACAAGGCGGAGGAAGGAGGCAATGCGGTGGCATTGTTGACTGACGACAACGCGGTACTGGCGCAAATAGCAGGTGCTGTATTCACTGTTATTTGTGCAATACTGTACTAGTATGAAAAGGGAGGTTATCTATGGAGCTTGTGATAGATCGTTTATCGAAACAATATCAGAATCGAATTGCAGTGGACCGTATTTCAGTGAATCTGCGGAGGGGTGTCTATGGACTGCTCGGGGCAAACGGAGCCGGAAAGACAACACTGATGCGGATGCTCTGCGGCATCTTAAAGCCAACGGGAGGTACAATTACATTTGACAATATGGATGTGAGCGAGGAGGCGTACCGTGCCATTCTCGGATACCTGCCGCAGGATTTCGGGTATTATCCAGAGTTTAGCGCGACGGATTTTCTGCTGTATCTCGCAGCATTGAAGGGAATTCCAAAGGCAAGGGCAAAGCGCAAGGCAAAGGAACTGTTGGAGCTGGTGTCTTTGCAGGAGGTGAGCCGCAAGAAGATTAAGACATTCTCGGGCGGTATGAAACAGCGGCTTGGCATTGCGCAGGCACTGCTGAATGACCCTAAGCTGCTGATTTTGGACGAGCCGACGGCAGGGCTGGACCCCAAGGAGCGCGTGCGGTTTCGCAATCTGATCGAAAGTTTGGGCAAGGACAGCATTGTGCTGTTGTCGACGCATATTGTGTCGGACATTGAACATATCGCGGATCAAGTGCTGATGATGAAGGACGGACAGCTGATTTACCAGGGAAAGTGGGACGATGAAAAGGGTGATTTGGAGGAATTTTATCTCAAACAGTTTGGGGAGGAAAGTGTACATGAATAATTTTGGAACGCTATATCACTATGAGGTAAAAAAAATTCTGAGTAGAAAGCTGGTTTGGATCGTGTTTCTGATCTGTGTTGTCTGTGCGGGAATGTTTGCATCTGCTGATCTGACGGGGAAATATTATGTGGATGGAGAGGTGGTTGACACACATTACCATATGTTTCAGGTTGACCAGGAATACAAAAGGGCGCTGTCAGGCAGGATGCTTGACCGGCAGCTTCTGGAGGAGATGTCGGCGGCTTATGGAAAAGTGCCGGCCGCGGTGGATCGATATACGCTGACAGAGGAATATCAGACCTATGCGCGTCCGTACAGTGATATTTTTAATATCGTCCGGGCCTGGACACAGCAGAGGGGGATTGATGAGCTCAAAGCATGGATACCGGACGAGGAGGCGCTGTATACATCGAGGGCGGAGAGTCTCGGAAAAGTGTGGCAGGAACTGCGGCTGTCCGATGCGGAGAAGGAATTCTGGCGGGAGAAGGAGGCACAGACAGACACACCGGTTATGTATCTGTTTCACGAAGGGTACAGCAAACTGATTAGCAATGGCATGAACACACTTGGTCTGCTGGTGCTTTTGTTTGTCTGTATCTGTATGGCGAGCGTCTTTACGGAGGAGCATACACGCAGGACGGATCAGCTGATCTTATCGGGTGCTAAGGGAAAAAGTGCTGTGTACTGGGCAAAGCTTGCGGCGGGAGCCAGCGTGTCGGCTGCCTGCGCCGCGCTGCTGTCAGTGTTTGTGTCTGTTCTGGTTCTGGTGATTTATGGTGCGGAAGGGTTTCAGGCATCGCTGCGCATCAGTCTGTATCTGTGGTCATCGTCCTGCACGATGTCGCTCGGTCAGGCATGTCTGGCGGCATTTGGAATTTTGATCCTCACGGCAGTCTTTGTGGGTGTACTTGTGCTGGTGTTGTCGGAGGTATTGCACAGTAATATCGCGACGCTGTCTGTCTGTACAGGCGCGATCATAGCGGGAATGGTCGGCAGGATACCTGACCAGTACCGGGTGTTTGCACAGGTATGGGACTGGCTTCCGATGCGGTTTTTGAATGCGGAATATATCTTTGATGTCCGGATGCTTCCGCTGTTTGGACACTGCTTTGTATCATGGAAAGTCGTTCCGGTGCTCTATGTCCTGACAGGAGTGCTGGCAGCAATGGCAGGAAAAGTTGTCTACAGAAATTATCAGGTGTGTGGACGATAAAAAATAAAATTGAGCAGGGAAAATTCTCCCTGCTCAATTTTATTTGATTTCCACTGGAATATGGATATCTGTACCCCGGTTATCCTGGATATGGATTTCGGCGATATCTTCCAACAAGACAGGCTCTTCAAAGAGAACCCTTGCAAAAAAAGAAAAACTGGTATTGTCCCGGTTGGCATCGCTCAGTGCGTATCCGCTGCCGTTAGGGGATCTTTTTATGATACGCCCGTCTTTTAACAGGACAGTTATGGAAGCGGACAGTGCCCTTGTGTGCGTGCCCTTTCCGGAGCAGGAGAGTGACAGAGGGGAAATGGTCATTCTTTCGACGGATATTCCCATATCTTTTAAAGCAGCCGCGTTTTCTGCATCAATCGCCAACGTATGCTGCGCGAATGCTTTTTCGAGTGCAAATTCAGCATATAATACAGGACTTTCTTCGGCATCTGCGCCTTCTGCAGCCGGGCTCATCCCGTTTATGTCATTGTTCTCAGCAGCCTGGACAGAACTGTCTGCATCTGCGGTTCTGATAAGCTGAATCTCGCAGCCCGGTTCAAAGACATTCGGTTTATCGGCACAGATCAGAAGGCTGCCAGATATGGTTCCGTCCTCCGACAGGATCGGGTCTGTTATGAGATATTGGCTGTTTGCCTCAGCAGAGTTCTGTACAATGCGGAATCTGCATTGCCGCAGAAAGGTGTTTGTGTCCTGACGATAGCTGCCTTGCGCTTTGCGCAGGCTGTCTTGATTAAAATCAGTCCCGGCTGTGAGTGTCTCATATCCCTCAACATCAGAATGAAAGAAATAGCGGAAAGGGATGACCAGATTGCTTTCATCATACAGAGCTGCGTCCAGCTGCAAAGTGCCGTTGTCCAGCTCGATTGCACTGTTCAGCACCTGCCCGTACTGTGCATACAGATTTTTCTGGTCTTCTGTCAGATCCTTTTCGTTCTGTGTTAAAATGTTCATGGCTTCTGCCAGCCGGTCCATCAGTGAGAGCTCGTTTGCTGCAAATACAGTCATGCCTGACATGAGAAGCGCACCCAGGCAGACTGCAACGCGTGTCGGAAAAAACACGTTTTTCTTGACGGGCTCTGGATTGGCCGTTGTCCCGATTTGTTTCCAGATCCTGTCTTTCTGCTGTGCTGACAGGTGAATCTGCCGATATACATTCTTAAATGGTTCCTGTTTCATCTTGAAATTCCATCCTTTCGTTCAAAATTGACAATTGGTTCTTCAGGAGCTTTTTTGCCCGTGCTAATCTGGTGGAGGCCAGATTCGGCGTGATGCCAAGAATCCCTGCAATTTCCTGTACCTGATATTCTTCGTAGTAGCGCAGATATAGGACAATGCGGTACTTGGGCGGAAGGTTCAACAGTACTTCGTACAGTTCGTATTCATCCTCGTCCGGCTGAAATGGCAGAGTGATTTGCCCGGCATCCTCCAAGGGGCAGATTCGCCTGCTCCATGCAGAGGCAAACAGGCTTTTGCAGCAGTTGACTGCCACGCGTATAAACCATGCCTTCTCGTGATCACTGCTCTCAAAACATGGCCGTTTCTTTAAATATCGCAGAAAGACCTCCTGAACAATGTCCTCCGCAGAGTGCACAGAGTTTCCGTAGGATATTGCAATTCTGTAAACCATGTCGGAATACTGCTCAAACAGTTCTTTTGTGTCTTGCGTTGTATTCATAATACCCCCTTTTCATAATACTCCCGATATAGGGAATACCATTATTGTATCACACGGCGATGACGTGTTATATATAGAATACTTTACAGGTTGTGATAATCTGACAAAAAAGTGAATTTCTTAGAGAATTGATTAAGTTTTTTCGGTATTTTCATTGAATCGGCTGTCTGGACTAGCTATAATAAGGATAAACAACAGAGAGGGCCTGTTTTTTGAGGGATGTTCCACTGAGATATTTCAGTGAAATTGTGCTGCAGCCCGCCAGTGTGACCGCGTCCGGTGATGAGCGGGAGGCAGAGCTGTTTTCCTGATTGGCACAAGCAAAAATTAAGTAGAATGATATCGAAAAAATGGAGGGAAAATCATTATGATGATGAACGCAGATGACAAGCAGATTGCAGAGGCGCTGGCATTACTGGAAAAGCTGGGGATTTCGGAGCAGGATTGCGCGCTGGCAGAAAGATACTTATATGGTCAGGTTGGAGATGAGGTGTTAGACCAGTTCCAGCGGATTGATTTTGCGGCGGCCATGATTTCCTATCAGGTGAAGCATGAGCTGAACGCAATTGAGTGGAAGATGAGTCAGAATGGACTGCATACATTGTGGAAACGGTTGTTTAATATACTGTTTGCGGTTGGGCATAGCACAAGCAGCGTCTTGTTTTCTCATTCCTGTGTGAATGGAGAGCGCTATAAATCAATGGTCATCTACATAGAAAAATGTTCGGAGGGGACGGGATATCTGAATGCACATTGCATCAATTGTCATGACATGGGCAGTCTGGTGCGCGAGATCAACAATAAGCCTGAGAACCTGAGAAAAATGATTGACCAGCTAAGAGGCGAGGGCGCGAAATATTATTTGACGGTTCTGGCAGTCTATTTTGAGAAAAAGTATGCACAAGAAAGACGGATTGCGGCAGAGGATGCGGCGTTTATGAATGAGTACGAGGAGGGAATGCTTGACAGTCTTGCCCAGTGGCTGGCAAAGCAGGGGTGTACCGCTCAGGAGGAAATCGTCTCAGCAATCCGCGCAAACCACCTTACAGCAGAACTGCTTGCCAGCACAAAACAGTGCAGTTTTACAGAGGCTGAGCGCAGGCAGCTCTGCTTTATCGGCAGTATGGCATACCTGAACATTACGCTTTCCGATGTGCTGCGGGATATTGTCAGGACATGCCTGTCTGTGGATGCGGAGTGGGTGCTCTTTGCGCTGTCGGATGTGATTGATACAGATAAGCTGCCGGATTCCAGGAATGGAGACTACAGTGAGATTCTGTGGATTGAGCCGGAAACGTATATTCGCTGGGTGGCATTTGAGACTGCACAGAAATATTATGTTACAAAGTTTGTGCGCTCGGTTCAAATACCTGTTTTAAAAGGACAGCTCGAAAAAAATCAGGAGAGCTATCTGCGCGCCATGGACGAGAATGGGTATGCGGCACTGCTCGCAAAGAAGAACTACAGTTTGGATGAAGCCATCAAGGCGATCAATGTGTTAAAGGATGTACTCAAGGAGGCAAATCCGAACTTATATGAACAGGTCGGTGCGGGAAAACCCAATTATGACCGGATCATTGATTATCTGGTCGGGGATACGCCGCACGCAGAGCTGGCGCGGGAGTATCTGCGGGGGAACAGCAGGATCACAGAACTGTATCCATATGAGGCGGAGTTTTCGACAGGGCATATTTTGCGGGATTATTTGAAGGAACATAAAAGACATTGGAATGACAAGGCATTCCTCAACAGATGCAAGGCATTTACAGTTCTCATCGGCTGGGAGAAGACAACGATTGTTGAGAGAGACGAAGATGATCAGATAAAGCATGTGGAGCTGTTTTTCCAGATGCTTGCCAGTGAAAATCTCGATATTGCCCATCAGATTAACGGTTTCGTGGCATCCTATACGGCATACACCGGTCCCAAGGGCTGCTCGGCGGAGACTTTATTAAAAGGCGCCGTCAATGCGTTTGCAGGGTATCTGGACAGCGAACGGCGCGAGGAGACCATTGCGGCCTTTTCCGGTGCCAAGGCGGAGGGGCGCTACATGATGCTGCTTGCAATGCAGAGGGACACAGCGCGGAACAAACAGGAAATCTTAAACTGTGCGTCAGACACTGCGAAGCTTGTCAGGGAGGCGCTTTTGGACATTTTATATGGTCAGAGGGACTGGGAGGATGCGATTAAGGCGCTCTTAGAGGCAAAGAAGGCGGCACAGAGGGAAATCGCAGTACAGGTGTTATCGCGCTGGCAGCAGGAGGGCGGCAATCATGATTATCAGGAAGTGCTTCTGCAGGCGATGGAGAAGGAGAAGAATGCAAAGATGCTTGCGCTGTTGCAGAGCACACTCAACATACAGGAAAGCGATTTGCCCCAAAAGACGCTTTCCAGGGAAGAGCTTGTAAAACAGCTGCACAAGGGCGGCAGGAAGAAAAGCCTGGCATGGGCATATGAGAAACCATTTTCCACGGTGCACAGGACAAATGGTGAGGCTGCGGACGAGGCATATCTGCAGGCCGTTCTGTTATGTTATGTGTCGCAGGACAAGAACGGTGTCAGCAAAGACGCGAAGATTCTGGCGGCTGATCTGCAGACAGCAGAGTTTGCTGTCTATATGAATGAACTGTTTGACAAATGGCTCGCAGCAGGCGCGGAATCCAAGAAGCGCTGGGTGCTCTATGCGGCGTCAATCCACGGCGGAGAGGACATGATACAAAAGCTGCAGCACCAGATTCAGGAGTGGCCGCAGGAGGCACGGGGAGCTATCGCGGCGGAGGCGGTGAAGGCGCTGGCACTGAACCCGTCGCCGCGTGCGATGCTGATTGTGGACGGTTTCGCGAGGAAGTTTAAGTTTAAGCAGGTGAAGGCCGCGGCGGCCGAGGCACTGGAATTTGCAGCTGCCGAGCTTGGTATTACCCGCGAGGAGCTTTCCGACCGCATTGTGCCGGATCTTGGATTTGATGGGAACATGGAAAGAATATTCGATTATGGAGAGCGCACTTTTAAGGTGATGCTCACGCCCGGGCTGGACATCGAAGTGTATGACGAGAGCGGAAAGAAGCTCAAAAACATGCCCTCACCGGGAAAGAAGGACGATGAGAGCAAGGCGGCAGCAGCGTATGCGGAATTTAAGGATATGAAAAAGCAGATGAAGGCGGCTGTCACCAGCCAGAAGTCGCGGCTCGAATACGCACTGTCCGCAAAGCGGGAGTGGAGCGGGGACGCGTGGGAAAATCTGTTTGTCAGAAATCCGCTGATGCACCAGTTTGCAATCGGTTTGATTTGGGGCGTTTACGAGGGCGGAGAGCTGACGCAGAGCTTCCGCTATATGGAGGACGGTTCCTTCAACACGCAGGACGAGGAGGAGTACACGCTGCCCGAACAGGCGCGTATCAGCCTGGTGCACCCGATGGAGCTTTCTGACGAGGAAAAGACAGCGTGGAAGGAGCAGTTGTCAGACTATGAGATCACTCAGCCGATTGAGCAGCTTGACAGGGAAGTGTACTATATGACGGAGGCAGAAGCAGACAAACAAGGCTTGGAGCGGTTTGGCGGATATGTGCTCGATGGCCTCTCTTTGAATGGAAAACTGACAGGATTAGGCTGGTATCGCGGCTCAGTGCAGGATGCGGGCGGATTCTATACCTATTACCGCGAGGATGCAGAGGTCGGCATCGGCGTGGAACTGCATTTTTCCGGGTCATATATCGGCGACATGAGTGGTGATGTGACAGTCTATGACGCGCGGTTTTACAAGGCGGGAACGATAGAGCACGGCAGCTATGTCTATGACGAGGCGGGCAAGGAGAAGGCGTATTATTTAAAGGATGTTCCGTCAAGGTATTTCAGTGAGATTGTGCTGCAGCTTGTAAAGGCGACTGCATCGAGTCAGGCGAAGGATGAAAACTGGAGAAAGGAAGCACAGCTGCTATAGGAAATAAGCTTTTTAGAATGGGAAAAGCCGCCAGAGAATACAAATTCTGGCGGCTTAAATACAGCTAATATAAAATATTCCAGATACGAAAGCCATCTGCACTGTTTTCAATGCAATATGATTTTTATGGTATCACAGAAAAGTCAAAGGCGTCTGCCATCGCTTCCAGCGCGTCATTGCTGATGTCAAATGTGTCGGACAGAATGTCGCCGAGCACATTGACCACGATAAATGACTGGTCGCGCTCCACGATGATCAATGCTTTTGTGCTGCTGTTTGCCAGAAGCACTCTGTCACCGCTGCTGGTCGTGTAGTTCCATTGGCGGTACTGGCTGATATCTGTGACATTGAGCGTGAGGGTGCTGAAGGAGCCTTTCATGGAGCGTGCAAACTGAAAGTCAGTTGTGCACTGCGATGCGCCTGAGATTGTGGCAGAGCCTTCCATATGAAACGTGCCGTCGGAGTACAGATATCCGCCCCAATAGGTCAGCTGTGCATGTTCTGATATGCCGCCGAAGACATTTCCGATTCTGGTCAGGCGGCATAGTGTGTCGAGGTCATCTGCCATCTGGATTCCAGTCAGCTTGGCAAGATGATATTTTGCGCAGATTTCCTCAATTTTGTCAGCCATCTCCTGCGTATAGCACAGATAGGCTTCATAGGTTTCCTCCAGCCCGGTTGGCTCATTTCCGATGGATGCAATGATGGAACCGTCCTGATCATAGTTTTGGAGAAATTCTTCCCACTCTGCACATGCCTTGTACTCCGGGCTGTTCCATACGCCGCCCAGGGCAATGATATCAACCTCAGTTTTCTGCGGCGGCAAATTGCTGGATTCAGTTCCTGTTTCCAGTTGGGGCAGGTTGATAATTTGTATTTCCTCTTTTCCTAAACCAAGGTCACGCAGACTGAAAAAATAACTGGTGCAGGATACGGTTGTCACGATCAGAATAACTGCCAGAACAGGCGCAAAACGAAAGACCAGTCTGGATTCTTTTCTGACAGACCGATTGTGGGATTTCGCGGACTGTATTTTTTTGAGCATTCGTCTTTTGGCAGTATCATCTGGTCTTATCGCATCGTAGGAATTATAGATTTCATCTTTTAACATGAGTATCATCACCACCTATTCCCTGTGTTTTCTTCAACATCTTTCTTGCTCTCGACAACTGGTTTCGAACCGTTGATTCCGGGCGATGCAGCATATTGGCAATCTCCGCAGTGTGGTAGCCCTCATAATAATGCAGATAGACGACATCTTTATATTTTGCCGGGAGCGTTAAAATCGCGTCGAGCATACCGCTGTATGGTTCCTGCGTACCGTGCTCGGGAGCAGTCTGCGAACCAAGGTGTTCCAGTCTGCGTTTCCAACGCCTCAGTTCATCTTTGCAGGTATTGGACGCAGTCACAATCAGCCAGGCCTTCTCGTGATTTTCTGACTGAAACTGCTGGCTGTGCGTCATCAATTTCAGGAATGTTTCCTGAACCATATCTTCTGTATCCGCCGCATTTTTCATGTAGGAAAAGCAGATGCGGTAGACAGTGTCGACGTGACGATAATAGATTTCTGTGATTTCTTCATCCGCGCGCAATGAAGACGCCATTGTCACTCACCACCTTTCACTACAGATACGATATAAAATAGGAAAATGTCGCCTTTGGATTCAAAAAAATGGTATCACAGATGATTCATTTTGAAAACGATTTATTTGGGGAAGATTTTTATCATGATAAGAGTTGTAATGTGTTGATGTGGATTATTTCTGATTTGGAACGGAGGAGCGAGGAAGTGATTGCAGTCAATGCTGTGAGCGGAGAACTGATTTGGCAAACCCGGAAGGTTTTTGCGGAATGGGGAGGAAGATAATGAATAGGTACCAATACCTGATTCCCATGAGAGAATACAGAAAGGTCATTGATCTTTCGTATGCTCTCTCATGAGTTGTACATAGTGGGCGGCATTTTCCCGGTTGGATTTGATTTCCTCTGCAGTGACAGCGCGAACAACTTTTGCGGGATTTCCAAAGGCAAGCGAATTGTCAGGAATCCGCATTTTTCCGGTGACAAGTGAGCCTGCACCGATGATGCAGTTGCCGCCGATCACTGCGCCGCTTAGGACAATACTTCCCATGCCAATGACGGTGTTGTCGCCTATGGTGCACCCGTGGACAATAGCGTTGTGACCGATTGTGACGCCTTTTCCGACATGGACTTGGAAATCCGAGTCAGTGTGGACGGTGGTGTTGTCCTGTATATTGCTGCTGTCGCCGATTGTGATGGAATTGGTATCACCGCGGACGACAGCATTGTACCAGATGCCTACATTTTCGCCCAGATGGACATCGCCAAGGACATGAGCGCCTGGCGCGATATAAATTTTGGGGTTCATAGTGAATTTCTCCTGTCTATTTTATTACCAAACAGCAATCCATTAGGCACTTAACAATGAAATCTTGCGCAAAATGGCAACATTTCGGTTCTGGCTTGACCAGGTTAGGAATTGACGACAGATATCTTGTGCAAATGACGCAGAATAAACTTCATGCGCAAGGCTGTGGAATGATGGAAATCATTTTAAGGTTTCATCATAAAAATCCACAAAGTTCTCAAACAATTCCAAATTTAATGTATTACACCACTTATCCCGGTCAAGATGGTTGTGCAGGTAATCAGCTTTGTCCGCTTCAAATCGTTCCCTGTTTTCGGCAGCATGATAATCATAATCAAGCGTTTCAAGCCATTTGTCAAGCATTTCGTCCAATTCATTGATATAGGTCATATCATTGTAAACATCGTTATGTCCCTTGTCTTCAAAACGAATAAAACGGAAACGGGGATCATCCTTGTATGTTTCATAATAGATATCGCAGCCATACTCGATTGGAACAGTATTGTCATCAAAGCTATGCACAATCATGACAGCCGCCGTGGTCGCCGCAAAACCGTCCATTGCAGTGTTTGAAGCATAGTTGCCATATTTGATACGCTCGTGCAGTTTCACAAACGGCATTATCACATAAATACCGTTCCCTGCCTGTTTTTTTCCTTCCGCTTCAAACATATCTGACGAACTGTTAAAGCCTGAGCACGCTATGACAGCTTTCATTTCAGGGCGATATGTAAGAACGCTGCAAACACTGTAACCGCCCCAGCTATGTCCAAACAAACCGATCGGCAAATCGGGAAAATTTCCGCTCTCCTCCACAAAAGATATTGCGTGGTCAAGGTCTATAACGCCCTGTGGAAGTCCTCCGACCCCTTCCCCGCCGCTTTCATCATTCCCCGTAGCGTCATAAGCAAAAACATAGTAGCCTTGATGTGCAAAATAATTCGCACAGTTCATATAAGAGTTATGTCCGCCCCCGCCCAAACCGTGTGCCATTACAATGATGCCGCGCTGATTTTTTCCTGAACTGTACAGATATCCCGTCAGTGTCTGCCCTTTATCAGAGGCAAATTTATATTGCGTGCACTGCAATCCGTCAAAATCATCAATATACAGCATGAATGGCTCATAGCTTTCAAAACGCTTATTAAAATTCTCATTGTATATCATTATGGACAGCGCCCAGTCTCCAGCAATGAATAGTACAGCCAAAATGCAGAATACAATGACAAAAATTTTTTTCTTCTTAACTTTTTTCATTTCATTTTCTCCTGGAAGCATACTTCGAAGAACAACGGGCAACATTGTTCCTGTATCATATTGGGCAGATTCAAATAGGAATGGATTGTTCTTATTATACTTCCAACAATTATTTGAGTCAAGGTAGAGTTCCTTAGGTTACAATTCACACCCAATGTCATTTACTTAAGACCTTAATACCTAGGGTTTGTGAACAAATACAATGATTTATTGGGCATTTTCCAGTACAATTTGTTGGTCAAATTCCTTAAGTTAATGACATTGATTCACACCGACGCCAGTTTTTATCTGCTTATAAGTAATTGAGGTGTGAATTATAACAGATTTTGCACACAAAATGCTAAAAGGCAAGCATTTTGGCGCATGATTCCCACTACTTTGGCGTAGTTGTGAAAAGTAACTTCCTTAGTACGTTACTGTTCACAGGCGCTTCCGGCAGATTGACTTGGCCACATGTTTGTGTTATATTTTTGTTACTACAGAGTGGTAAACAGATAGTGGAATCTGTTTGGTTATATGAAAGCGGGAATGAGGCAGAGGTATGAAGGAGTTTGAGTACTTTTTATTTGAGAACTTTGACGCGGATCACGAGTCGCAGAATCCCAGCAATCCCCGCAGGATTTTTGGAAAAGAAACAGATGCCGTCCTTTCTGTGCTTGCGCAGCAGCCAGCAAATACCTGTGTTTATATGGATTGCTGCGGCCAGTTTGGCACTGACATTGTCCGGAAACTGGTTGATGGAGGGATTCTGCGCCGCAGCGGTACGGCAGTGGTTTTCGACTGTCCGGTATTTCTTAGGGAGGATGCCGCCGTGCTGCAAAACGGAATAGCCACGAAATCTGCTATGCTTGCCAATCTGCTGGAGAGGAACATAAAGGAGATTCGAGCATGCTGTGGTGCAATCCATAATGGATTTTCAGTGGAACGAAACTTATATCACATTCTTTGCGGGATGGTGTTTGACGGCAGTTTTTTCGCATATCTGAGCGGCAAAGGAGTGCTGGCTGTCTCCAGACAGCATCCTTCCGGACTGGATTATTTGAGCGTTTTGTATGAGAAATGTGAGGAATTGCAAACGCTTTCCGATGAACTGCTGTGCTCCTATAATCGGTTGGTGAATGATAAATGTTCTTTGCAGACCTTTGGCGACGCAAATGGAGACCGTTTTGATTTTTACCGCTTTTTCAGACTGATGGAGCGAGAGGATATTTATGGGCAATATAAAGAAGCAAAGACGCTGCTGTATGAGACTTATGGCGGGGCGGACAAAGATGCGCTTCTTTCAGACGTAATCTCGCTGATTCAGTCAGGCTGGTGTGCTCCGTCTGCAAGAAAGCTTTTGGAGCAGTTTGGCTATGTGCAAAATGGGGGTGTCTGCGTTCCAATATATACACCAGAACATCAAAAGTATATCACAGAGATTGAGGGTGTTGTTGAGCGATGTCTTGGAGAAGCGATGTCTGAGACGCTAATTGAGCTTGCAGGTTCGATTGACATTACAGCGGTTAGGCATGGGGTGAATCGATTGGAAATTGCCAATGAACTTTATCACATTATGTTTGGTTTTTTGAATGAAGAACTTGTATTGCGAAAGATTGTTGCAGCACCGCAACAGATTCCCGGGGAGGGGAGATATTTTAAG
This sequence comes from uncultured Lachnospiraceae bacterium, assembly GCA_947178145.1. GTDB lineage: Bacteria > Bacillota > Clostridia > Lachnospirales > Lachnospiraceae > COE1. Next base: position 27,592 of record CAMWXE010000056.1, read on the forward strand.
TGCATTGAGGTGTATTAGTCGACCGTTTTCCAAATATAGGTATTTTCTAAGAGCACTGTACTGCGGGATAAAGGGGCTGTATTTTGTGGAAGGAAATGGAGAATGGCATATACAGCATGGGATGCTTTGGGATGCAGTCGGCAGGCATAAAACCACCATAGGTGGTTTTATGCCTGCTCTACGCTTTGATGCCCGCTTCAGCGAGCATTTTTTTTAACTTTTTAATTTGGGCATCCTGATCGGCAAGTTTTGCATCTTTGTCGGCAAGTTTTACATCTTTGTCGGCAAGCTTTGCATCTTTGTCGGCAAGCTTCGCATCCTGCTCAGCCAGAAGTATTTTGAATTCTACTATTTCAGGTGCAAGCATTTCTTTTAATTCCTCACACATTTGATCACCCTCCTGTATCATTTTCTTAAACAGATTTATATTTGCCTCTGATGCGACATTAAGGAACTGTAGGAAAATAAGTGATACAGATTGCGCAGGATATTTCTTCGAGGGTGCATGTCAAAAAACGTAGGCGTAGTGGGCTACGGCGAGGCTTTTTGACATGCACAATCGGAGAAATAGACAAGTCAAGATGTGTCACTTATTTTTCTACAGTTCCTTACAACTGAGTCCGCATTTTTTCTGTCCCCATTGTCTTTCAGCTTTGAGGCTTCTTCCAGCAGCCTTTGTGCCTGTTCCCTGCTCATGGTACGGGTCAGGGATGTCAGGAATACATGTCCCTCCTCGTTCATTTCACTTGTCACGAGAAACTGCACGGGAAACAGCATTCCCCGAATGCGGTAAATGCCTTCTGACCGTCTGGTCAATTCATATTTTTCAGCAAGCTGTTGAAGGAGTTTCTCTGGTTTTTGTTCCCGGACAAGTGTGATTGTCGTGTCCATATTAAGAATTTCATCTGCATTTTCTGTCTCGTCCTTGTAGAGGCATGCATAGGAAAGAGCCTTGTAAAAGGTTCCTGCGTCCATGCTGTCTCCTGGTGATTTATATTCAAAAATATTATTTTTTATTAAAAAATCACCGATTTCATTTTTGATGACTGCGTTCGGTTTTTTCTTAATTACAAGGAAGTCTATTCTGAGCGGCATTTTGCTCAGATTGTGTTCCCGCTCGTATTTGAGATCTTTTTTGTTTTCCCATAATTCCAGCTCGATTGCGGAGCAGAATGCCGGATGCCATTGTATATTTTCCTCAATTTCCAATATTGTTCTTAGCCGTACCTTTCTCTGCTGTTAATTTAGTATAACACACGAAAATTTGGCGTGCAATAACTACTTGTGTGCAGGATAATAGCGACACAATATCAATAGTTACTTTTCACGGGTAGGTGAACCAATTAGTTTTTGATTGTTCACAATGCTGAATTTAAAAATGTTTTTATCAACATTAAACAGGCTGTTTTTGTAAAAATGTGGATATGTATCTGCTTTTTCCAACAGCCTGTTTATATCTTTTTCTAATTCAAATAAATTCTCTATAAATTTTCTTTTTGATACAGTCCGACTGTTTTTTACCCGTCAAAAATGTATGGTAATATTTACTAAACGGTCAGGTTATCCACATTCGCTTTTTCTTTCAGTTTTTGTTATACTTAAGCCATGGAGGGGAACAGCCATGATACATCAAAATCCTGAAACCGGGCTCATCCGACAGCAGGACTTATATATCCGCACACTCGAAGAACAGCTCGCCGTGTGTGAAGAAAAAAATAAAGCCCAGGAACTCCTGATAGAACAGCTTAACCAGATGCTGGATCTTTTTGCAGGTGAAATTTCCCGTTTAAAAGCTGAAAATGAAAAAATCCGGAAGGAGAAATAGAACCGTATGAATGACCATGAGTATTTTCTGAACACTTCATTATCCTATCAGTTGAAAGCTGCCCGCAGGGAACTGGCGGACTTCAGATCCGGAGAGACCTATCAGAAACTGCGCAGGGATTATGAAAGCATCATCCGCAGCCAGAAACGGGAAATGGAAAAACTGCGCAGGGAACGGGACGGGTTCTCCTTTACAAGGAAAGAGATCACCCGACAGTGGACAGAAGTCATGGATGACATGAGCCGTGAACACGAAAAAGAAGTGAAAAAACTCAAAAAGACAATTGCAGAGCTGATGGACATCATTGCCAGTCTGACAAACCGGAACACGGAGCTTGACGGACAAAAGAAAGAACTCCTGCATAAATACTATGAAACTGCCTCGCAGCTGGAGGATGCCCGGGATCTGATCGTAAAGCTGAAAGCACAGGCCAGCCGTAATTATGAGAATTCCTCCCTTCCGTCCTCCAAATGCATTGAACGAAAAAAGATCACAAACAACAGGGAAAAGACAGAAAAGAAACCAGGCGGACAGCCCGGTCATAAGCACCACCCCCGCAAAAAACTTACTCCCACCCGGACAGTGGAAATCGCACCGGATATGAAATATCAGGATACTTCCAGATACACTCCCACTGGAAAAACCATTACAAAACAGGTCATCGGGGTGGCTGTCCATGCCGTTGTCACGCAATACAGTACACCGGAGTTTTATGACAGGAAAACAGGGCACAGGGTACATTCCGCGTTCCCTGCCGGTGTTGCAGACGATGTGAATTATGATGAGTCACTGAAAACATTTGCATTCCTGCTCAATAACCGGTGCAATGTGTACAAAGAACTAAAGTTCTTGGAAAAGACAAGGGAACTCATTTCAGAGATGACAGGGGGAGAACTATGCCTTTCCGTGGGAATGATAATCGGCCTGTGCCATGAATTTTCGGGAAAAAGCAGGGAGGAACAGGACCGTCTGTTTAAAGCGCTGCTCGATGCACCCGTAATGAATGCTGACGGGACAACAGTAAGGGTCAATGGGAAAAACAGCCAGGTTTTTGTCTGCTGCAATGAGGAAGCCGCCATGTATTTTGCAAGGGAAAGCAAGGGACATAACGGAGTGAAGGGGACACCGGTAGAATCTTATGGGGGAATTCTGATCCACGATCACGATAAAACGTATTACAGCTATGGTTCAGACCACCAGGAATGTATGGTGCACATCCTGCGCTATTTAAAAGGAAGCATGGAAAATGAACCCGGCAGGACATGGAACAAAGAAATGCACGGACTGATACAGGAGATGATCCATGCAGTAAAATGTTCCAAAGACGGGGTTCTGACGCCGGAAGAAAGGGCTGCATATTCAGAGAGATATGATAAGATCGTGGAAAAGGGGGCAAAAGAATACGAAGAGACTCCCCCGGGTGAGTATTATACGGCGGGATATAATCTCTACCTGAGGATGGCAGAATACAAACACAACCACCTTCTGTTCCTGGAAAATCCATTTGTTGCAGCAGACAACAATCTGGCAGAACGTCATGCCCGGATCATAAAAGGGAAAACAAACCAGTCGGTATCGCTTAGAAGTTTTGACCATCTATCTGATTACTGTGACTGCCTGAGCGTGATGGAGAGCATACGAAAAAGTGGAAGGGGGTTGTATGAAGAAATAAAAGCCATTTTTCAAAGACCAAAGCCAAAGCCGCCTGTAACAGAAATACTTTCTGATGAACCCGTTCCAACGTGGTAGAATAAGGGGGCCTTCAAGACCCCTTTATTTCGGTATCTTAAATTCCCCTACCCGTGAAAAGTAACTATCAATATTGGAGGCGTTGATTTTGAAAGTATGATTGCATCCTCCAACTTTGGCATGCTATAATGTAATCGCATACAGGTCTGTGTTTCTACAGGAAGAATCCGCTTAAAGCGGATAAAGAAACGTGAAGGAACTATCAAGAGGAGTAGGTGGCAAAAGAGAGGTGTCATTTCGTTTTGTGAGGGAAAGACTTGTATTGCAGAATGGAAGATTTTGAATTTCGTGGAAGGAAATGGAGAATGATGTATACAGAGCAGGACTTGGTGCGGATTGCCAGGAGGGAGAATAACAATAAAAGAAAATATCTGGTGGTGAACAGGCTTCAGGGAAAACACATTCCAGTAAGACCTCACGAGGCGCTTTCAATGTTTTGTGCTCTGGCAGATACCCTAAAGGGGAAGTATGAGAACGAAACGCTGCTGGTGATCGGCTTTGCGGAGACAGCGACGGCAGTCGGAGCGGCGGTGGCAGCAGAGCTTGGCGCGGATTATATGCAGACGACGAGGGAGGCTGTGCCAGGAGTCTCATACCTGTATTTTTCGGAGGAGCACAGCCATGCCACGGAGCAGAAGCTGGTCAAAGACGATATCGACCGTGTGATCAATAGAATAGACAGAATTATTTTTGTCGAGGATGAAGTCACTACGGGGAAGACGATTTTGAATAGTATCGCTATCCTTCAAAATCAATATACGAAACCGATAAAATTCTCTGTTGCTTCTATATTAAATGGCATGGATAAAACGGCATTGGAAACGTATCAAAAGCATGATATCGAACTCTTCTGGCTTGTGAAAACAGAACATGCCACATACGCGGAGACAGCGGAAGCCTATAAGGGTGACGGCAGTTATATTGTGTGTAAAAATGACATTGAACCTGAGAACAGATCAACCGTCCAAAATGCATCGGAAAGCGACATGCCTGTCACAAATCAGACTGGGAGCAAGCGCTTGCAAAAGGATGAATCAGAGGACGGGATACACAGCATCGGTCAAATGCACAACATGGAGCACATACACAGCGCAGAACATAGATGCGGCACAGAGGGTATAAATCATACAGAACAAAGATGCAGTATAGAAAATATAAGCCATACAGAACGAAGATACAGCATTGAGAAGACAGGCCAAATAGAATGCATAAAAATAAATCAACATATGGATGCCCGCCGAATCGTCAACGCCGCCGAATATATCAAATACTGTGAATCGCTGTACCAGGATATTGCCCGACAAATGGAATTGGACAGCATACAAAATCTGCTTGTACTCGGAACCGAGGAGTATATGTATCCGGCTCTTTACGCTGCGGACCGTTTTGAAGGACAGGGCAAAAATGTCCGGTTTCACGCAACGACCAGAAGCCCTGTCACAGTGAGCACAGAGAACGATTATCCGCTTCATACAAGATATGAACTTAGAAGTCTGTATGACAGCAATAGGACTACTTACATATATGATTTGCAAAAATATGACACGGTTGTCATCATTACAGATGCAGAGGGCGATATTGGGGAAGGGCTCAGCTCGTTGGACCGCGCATTGAAACTGTGTGGGAATGGGCATATTGTCCTGGTGCATTAGCAGACCCCATCCGGAGATTGGAGTATAAGGCTGCATGTTGCGTGCTGCAGTGTCACCGTCTGGAAATGTTATTATCCTATTATACTTTCAGGGTGCGGGCTGGGAAATTATGGTGATGCGGTCGGGAAGGGGCAGTAGACAAAGCGATGACAAACGATATGACACAGGGAAAACTATTTCCGATTCTCATCAAATTTACAATTCCGCTGGTGCTGGGCAATCTGCTCCAGCTCACCTACAATGCCGTCGACAGTATTATTGTTGGACAGTACGTTGGTAAGGAATCACTCGCGGCCGTAGGAACAAGCAATCCGCTGCTGACTCTGATCATCCTGTTTGTGCAGGGCATCTGTCTCGGTGCGGGGATACAGGTCGGCGCGCTTTACGGCGCAAAGGATTATAAGACACTCAGACGCGAAGTGAGCACAGCGATGATTTCCGGTGTCGTTTTTTCGCTGATGCTTACTGCAATCGCGTTGACAGCAGCGCCGGCGCTCCTGCGGATTCTGCAGGTAGACAGCGCAATCCGCGCGGAGGCCGCTGCATATCTCAGGATTATCATGTGCGGACTGGTGTTTAATTTCATCTACAATTTTTTGGCGAGCACTTTAAGAGCGATGGGCGACAGCAAATCCCCGCTCTGTTTTCTGGGAATCAGCGCTGTGATTAACATTATCGGGGATTTGATATTTGTCGTCTGCTTTTCCATGGGAACGACTGGGTGTGCTATCAGCACTGTGCTGAGCGAAGTGCTGAGCTGCCTGCTGTGCTGGGGGTATATTAGACGAAAGATACCGATACTGAATATGGGAAAAGAATGGCTCGTATTTGACGGCGTGCTCTTAAAAGAAGTGATTCAGTACGGTTTTGTCAGCGCGCTGCAGCAGTCGACTGTTCAATTGGGGAAGCTTGGCATTCAGGGAATCGTAAATGCGATGGGGGTGACGGCGACGGCGGCGTTTACCGCAATCAACCGGATTGACGACTATGCCTACATTCCTGAGCAGAACATTGGACACGCCATGACCAGCGTGATGGCGCAGAACCGCGGCGCGGGCGAGACAAAGCGCGTCAGGGCAGCTTTCCGTGTGGGGATGTATATTGAGCTTGTATATGGCGCTGTTCTGGGAATCTTTTTGCTGTTTTTTGCCAATCCGGTCATGCATCTGTTCACGCACGACGAAGCGACAGTTGGGATGGGGGAACAGTATCTGCACCTGATTGCATGGATGTATATTGTGCCGGCTGTCACAAACGGCATACAGGGGTATTTCCGCGGAATGGGTGATTTGAAGGTTACGCTGTGGAGCAGCCTGATCAACATGGGAGCGCGCGTGACGGCCTGCGTTCTGCTTGTGTTTGTCTGCAGGATGGGCATTACCGCCCTGCCGTGGGCGTATCTGGTCGGGTGGGCGGCGATGATGCTGTATGAGCTTCCATTTTTGGTTCATAATTTTGCGTTGCATTCGGGTGCTTAAGTTTACCTCTTTAATAAGCAAAATAGGTTCAAATTGTATGAAGGCGTGCGTAATAAAAAGTTTAGCTGCTGTATATTCGAGAGGGAATCGTAATAAAGTTTATATTTTGAGGATATAAAATAGTTGGATATAGTTGACAAAAGAGCAGAAAGTGAATAAAATAAAGAAGTACTTATGAGGAAAAACGAAAGTATAATACTTAAGGAAGGAGGAGATAATGATGCAGTGGGGTACAGGTGCTAAAGTTTGGCTTTGGATTGTGTTGGTATTGAACGCTTTGTCTTGCATTCCTGTTGTGCTTGTGATAGCTCTTTCACCAGTGGTTGCAATCATCAGCCTCATATTGGAGATTATCCTTATTGTAGGTGTGATATTGCTTTTGTTTAAGCAGCAGAAAATGGGATTTTACGTTCTTTGTGCATGTTCTGTTCTTTCAGCAATATTCAATATTGTATCAGGAACAGGCGTCATTCGTGCGGTTGCCAGTGCAGTTCTTTTCCCGTTGATTACATATTTGGTAATTAGGAGTCATTGGAACGAATTGGCTTAAGAGAAAGTTATCGCAATGAGAGAAACTCGCTCGTGGAGAGAATCTGCGGGCGGGTTTCTTTTAGGAACTGTAGGAAAATAAGTGATACAGATTGCGCAGGATATTTCTTCGAGA
>CAMWXE010000057.1 GCA_947178145.1 uncultured Lachnospiraceae bacterium
TGTGAGAGCCAGTAAGAACATAACGCTCATTGCCTTTTTAACTGCATTTTTCATAATGATCCTTCTTTCTTCTTTTGTAAAAATATAGTAACAATTTTCAGTATAAGGTCTCACCTCAACTGGTAAAAAATAACTGTAAACGGTATATGAATCAGTAATTTAATAATTTAATTTAAACTCAGGAATACTGCAAAATCAATGCCCAGAGTTGTCCAAAAGAATATGCTGAATTTGGACAGCTCTGGGCATTGCTGTCCGAAGAAGTAAGTGGTATACTAATACCCATTAATAATTATGTAAAACTGTCATAAAACAACTTTTGCGGTATCAAAGTAAAATGAAAGCGTATTTTGTGACAGAGTTTAACTGTTGTACAGTTTAGGTTCTGTTATATGTCATGAAAGGAGACAACGATGAAGAAATCAAGTTATTTCATTTCAACCAGAATTGACGATTTTGTTCTGTATTACAATTTGGTCAATGACACCTTACTTCAGATTCCTGTTGAACGAAACGAAGACTTTATCGGTTGTTTGCAGAATCCAAACAATACCAGGTCAATTTACTGGCAGAAACTGTATGAAGATAGATTCATCGTCGAGGATGACTATGACGAGCGCAAAGAGATTCAGCGCAGACATTGGAAAACGGTAAAGAGTGCAGACGAGTTGAATATAACAGTAATCAGCACATTAAAATGCAACAGCGACTGTGTTTATTGCTATCAGCGAAATTTGGATTTTCAATACGCTGAGATGACAGAAACCGATTTTGATGGATTGTATGAGTTTCTGTCAAAAGTGCCGCAGAGAAATATTCATATCAATTGGTATGGCGGGGAACCACTTTTAGCAAAGGATAAAATCTTGAGCTTTTGCGCGAAAGCTGACAAAGACAAACGGCATACATACAGTTATTCGCTCTCTACGAATGCATCCATATACGATGAGAAATTTTTCCGAATGATGGATCGCTATGGAATGACCAATGTGACAGTATCTGTTGTTGGTATGGGTGAGACGCATAGTGCGCTGCGTCCGTCGACAGAGTATGATTCGGAGCGCGTGATCAGGAATATTATCAGCATGATAAGGCATACCCATGTCATCGTGAATCTAAATCTCTGCAAACGTAACATTGACAACATAAAGGAAATTTTTGAAGAACTTTCAGGCTACAGACATTCCTCTCTTTCTCTTTCTTTCAGTCGTATTGTGAGCTATGACCACAGACCATGTGCAGAAATTGAACTGGATGTTGACACATACATGAAACATATAATCGAGATGTCAAATTGGGCGCTGGACCATCAGTTTCATATCAGTGATATGAGCTGCTTTCAGAACTTTGGGGTGTACTGCAGCGTTTATGCAAAGAATAATTATGTAGTCGGTCCTGGGTTATATCTGTACCAGTGTGACCGGTCCTATAATCCTGAGGACTCTTTCGGGCACATTGTTGACGGAAAGCTGCTCTATCATAAAAAAGAAACCAACTGCGATGCGACTGATTTTTGCATCGATCCTTATAAAGTTGATGAGTGTTTCGCATGTAAGCTGCTGCCATATTGCAATGGCGGCTGTGATTATTTGCGAAAAATAGGAAAGGACGCGTGTCCGCCGGAGAAAAATTATCTGGAGGAGTATCTAAAGTTGTATTATAGGATATTCTATGAGAGATAGTGACAGAGCGATATATTGTGAGTGTGTACGGAATTGGTTATTGTTCATCGTACCAGAGTGCCAATATCAGATGGCGTGAACGGAAAACCATTTTAAGCATGAAATAATAGGCAGGTTAAAGCATAAGGCTTTAACCTGTTTTTATGTGTAGGGGCGGAGAACCTGATTGCCGCTATTTGCGCGCTGATTTGCCGTGTTGCGGAACGCAAGTGGTTATTGCGTGTCAGAGTTTCGTGTGTTATACTAAAATAACAAAAGAGAAAACCACCGATATGGTGGTTTTATTGCTGTCTATACGAGAAATTTTATCTGGTGAAAGGTGGGATTCCTGTGGAAGGTGTCATTTTACTGCTGGAGGATGAGGAGAGTGTGCGCCGCGGTGTGTGTTTTACGCTGGAAAGAGCCGGGTATCGGGTATATGCGTGTGGGAGTATCTGTGAGGCGGAGCGGGTGATGGAGACGCATCGGCCGCAGATGTTGATCTGCGACCTGACGCTGCCAGATGGCAATGGACTGGATTTTATTCAAAAAGTGCGGGAGGCGCAGAAGGATGTTTATATTTTGTGCCTGACAGCACTGGACAGTGAGACGGATTATGTGATGGGGTATGGCGCCGGGGCGGATGACTATGTGGCGAAGCCCTTTTCCCTGTCCGTGCTGACCTTGAAGGTGCAGGCGTATTTTGAGCGAAACAAGAAAGCTGCGAACAATGAAATATCTTTTGGAAAACTTCGTATCAGTGTGAATGAGATGCGCGCATGGAGAGATAACGAAGAGCTTTTTTTCACCAAAACGGAGTGGAAACTGTTGATGCTGTTTGTACAGAATCCAAACCGGATTTTGTCCAGGAATCAGATCTTAGCGTTTCTCTTCGATACAGAGGGGAATTTTGTGGAGGAAAATACGATTGCGGTGATGATCCGCCGTCTGCGCGAAAAAATCGAAGAAGATCCGGCAAACCCGCAGTATATTAAAAATATCCGTGGAATGGGGTATATTTTGCAGTGTGACGATTCAATAAAATAATCATGGAATTTGAAGTGATAAATTAAAACTGATTTGAAAAGAGACATGGAGACGCGGGGCTCCGATAAGAAATAAGATGAGGAAGACGAAACAGGATAACAAAACCTTTGCAAAGGCTGTCAGCATACTTTTTGTTATGACGTTACTGGCAGGAATATTGATGTATTTTGCGTGGCGCGGCTACGAAGAGAAAATGGAAATTTTGTATGTGACTTTGGAGCGGCAGGGCGAGGGAATGACGCCGATAGATATCGTGACAGAACTGCTAAAGGGGCAGAATATGACAGATGTGTCAGATGCGGAACGGGAATTAAGGCAGTATGGATTTCAGGAATCGTTTGTGAATCACTATCAAAAATCGCTGTATTGTAACTGGCTCGTGATCACTGTGGTATTTTGTCTGATTGATGCGGGAGTTCTGGCACTGCTATGCCGGAACAATAAAAAGCAGAGGATGGTGCGGAAGAATGAGCTGCTCTGGCTGCAGGAGCAGGTAACCGCGCTGCGTGACAGTGCGTCGGGAAGCTTTTGGCATAGCGGGAGAAATGCGGCTGCAGGTGCGGGGATGCAGTCGTCTGACGATAACGCTGCAGCGGAGCAGACAGGTGATGAAAATGCCAGAGGGGTCATTTTGGATGTACAGGACAAAAATCTTTGCAGTGGGCATTTTGACAACAGACAGAACATACTGGAGGAATATGATGAGGATTTGGGGCGGCTTCTGCTGGAGTTTGCCGCGCTCGCGGACAGTATTGCCCTGTTTCGCCGACAGGCATGGATTGAGCGGGAGGAGACGAAAGTGCTTGTGACAGACATCTCCCATCAGCTCAAAACGCCGGCTGCGGCGCTCAAGACAAGCTTTGAGATCCTGCAGTCTGACGGTCTGAGCGAGGCGGAATATCAGGAGTTTCTGGAACGATGCAGCATTCAGATTCTGCGGCTTGAGGAGCTGGTAGCAGCGCTGGTCAATATTTCCCGCATGGAGACGGGAATGATTGCGCTCAAGAAGGCGGAGCGGAATCTGTTTGATACGATTCTGCTTGCGGTGAACCGCATTTATCCAAAAGCAGAGGAGAAGGGGATTGCGATTGCGCTGGAAGCGGATGAAGCATTACAGCATATCAAGGTTTTGCATGATCCCAAGTGGCTGTGCGAGGCGTTTTTGAACGTGTTGGAAAACGCGGTGAAATACAGCGCAGGCCAGACAAAGATCACGATTCGCATGGTTAAGTTGAGCGTTTATCTGCGCATTGAGATTGAGGATGAGGGTATCGGGATTCCAGGGAACGAGTGGAACAGGGTATTTCAGCGGTTTTACAGGGGCGCGGCGAGAGAAGTGCAGGAAGAGTCCGGATCTGGCGTAGGACTATATCTGGCGCGTGAAATAGCAGCGAGGCATGAGGGGACGCTCGCGGTAGCTGCTCCGCGTCATCAGAAGCAGGGGAGCTGCTTTGTGTTTCAGGTTCCGTATTGTAGATAGCTATCGACTTTGCGTTCTATTTTAGCAATATAATTGCCAGGAACGCTATGCAAATGTATTGACTTAGTAATGAATTGATAGTATGTTTATTGTAGATGGTTTGTAAATAATAGAGTATAGGGTTCCGATGAAAGATTTGGAATTGGCACAATGAGGGAAAAGATATGGCAAGTACGATACAAGTTAGAGTTGACGATGAACTGAAAATGAAATCAGACAAATTGTTTAAGGAGTTGGGGACAGATACAACAGCCGCAATCAGGATGTTTTTGACACAGGCTGTTGCTTATAATGGATTCCCATTTGAGATTAAAATAAATAACGCGGAATACAGTCCTTATAAGAAGATGACAGAGGAGGAAATGCTCGCGAAGCTGGAGGCTTCCAGAGAGCATGTAAAGCGGGGAAAATGCCGGGATGCTGGTGAAGTTATTTCTGACATGAGGGAAAAGTATGGATTATGAGATACTGGTATCAGAAGATGCAGAAAGAGATTTGGATGATTTTATTCGATATCTTCTTTTTGAGAAGGAAAATGAACAGGCTGCAAGAAACCTGCTGGATGATTTTGAGATAACAAAGCAGAATTTAGCGCATGTGGCAGGGAGCTTAAAATATTGTACAAATCCAAGACTGAGAGAACAGGGGTATAAAAGAATCAATTTTACGGCGCATCGGTATTTTATGTTATATAGAATAGTGGGAGACAAGGTGATTATTGATAATATATTTTATGAATTACAGGATTATGAGAACAGGCTTGGTTAGCGCCTGCTGAAAAGATATTATTTTGTTGTGCCATAAGGAATTTGCAGAAAAAGTCTTACAAAATTGTAAGGCTTTTTTCTGTTTTTGAAAGGGAATTGAAAGAATGTTGTGACATAATAGGAGTAGGAAAAAAAGAGGAGGTTTTTGGATGAATACGATCTTAAGGACAGAGCATTTATGCAAATATTATGGTTCAGGCGAGAATGAGGTGCGGGCGGTGGACGACAGCAATATTGCCGTTGAGCAGGGGGAGTTTGTGGCGATTGTGGGAAAGTCCGGTTCTGGAAAGAGTACGCTGTTACATATGCTGGGCGGTCTGGATTATCCGACGAGGGGGAAAGTGTATGTGGGCGGCATAGATATATTTTCATTAAAGGAAGATGCGCTTGCTGTATTTCGCAGGCGGAAGATGGGATTTGTCTTTCAGGCGTTTAATCTGGTTTCGTCCATCAATGTGTGGGAGAATATCGTGCTTCCAATCGGACTTGACGGGAAGAACGTTGATACGGCTTTTGTGAAGGATATTGTGAGTACGCTGGGGCTGGATAAGAAAATACACAATCTGCCCAATACGCTGTCAGGCGGTCAGCAGCAGCGCGTCGCGATTGCGAGGGCGCTGGCATCGAGGCCGGATATTGTGTTTGCAGACGAACCGACGGGAAATCTGGACTCAAAGACGAGCGATGAGGTCATCGGGCTGATGAAAATGTCCGCGCGAAAATATGGACAGACACTTGTGATGATCACGCATGACGAGGATATCGCACAACTGGCAGACCGGATTATCGTGATCGAGGACGGAAAGGCAGGTGAGATGCGCTGATGAGCACCATAACAAAGCTTGCAAAGGCAAATGTGAAAAAGGACAGGGCAAGGAGCGTGCTGATCATGATCTCAATCACGCTCACGACGCTGCTTCTGACAGCTGTTTCCAGTGCCGGGTATGGCCTTATCAGGATGCAGGTGGCAAATGCGGCGGAGCTTTATGGGGAGTTCTATGGCATATACACGGATGCGACGATGGAGAATATTGAGGAGATGACGCGGCGTGCAGAGTTTACCAGCATCGGGCTGAGTGCGGACTATGCGGAGGTGGACAGTGCCAAAACGCTGACGCTGACTTGTATGGACGAGACTGCGCGGTCTATGTCGCGCATGGAGCGCTCCCTTGCAGAGGGGCATTATCCGGAGGCGGAAAATGAGATTGCCGCTGCGCCGCGTTTTTTTCAGTCGCTGGGTGTGGAGAATCCTCAGATTGGCGATGCGGTGACGATTGCATTTCGAACGGATTTGAAATCGACTTATCAGCCAGAGGTATTTGTCATCTGCGGATTGTTGAGACAGTCTGACCTTGAGACAAACTCTATGGCGGCATGTACGTCAATAAAACATTTTGAGAAGAGTGTCGCGGAGGAGAACAGGCGCTATATGGTGTTGTTTTACCTTGATGACAGCGTGAAGATGACATTTGACAACAGGAAAGATATCATGAAGACGCTGGCGGTGCGCTGCGGGATTGACGAGCGGAATATCGCGATGAACGACAATTATCTGCAGTGGAAATTAGATCCGGGAACGGAGACGATTGTGGTCTGCGCGGTGGTTTGTGCGGGTGTGATTTTCTTTTCCGTGATTGTGATTTACAATATCTTTCAGGTCGGTGTGATACAGAAAGTGCAGGAGTACGGAAAGCTGAAAGCGATTGGCTCCACAAGGCGGCAGATGCGGCAGATTATTCTGAGAGAGGGGATGTATATCGCATGTATTGGCGTACCGCTTGGGCTGCTGTCGGGAATCGGCGTGGCGGGTGCGGCATTGAACTATATCATAAAGGATGTAAGCGCAAGCCGTATGGGACTAAAAATCACAGGTGTGTCAGTTGTGAATGTGCCGCTGTTGATCCTGATGGCAGCGCTTGCGTTTCTTACAGTGTGGATCGCGCTGAGAAAGCCGATGCGTGTGGTGGCGTCAATCTCTGCGGTGGAGGCGATGCGCTATCAGGAGAATGGGAAAGGCGCGGGACTGCGGAAAGGAAAACGTGAGCTGCACGTCATTACGCTTACATTTGCCAATCTCGCCAGTCATAGAAAGCGCACTGTGTCAACGATTTTGTCAATGGGGTTGTCCTGCGTGCTGTTTGTCGTGCTCGCAAACTGGCTGGGAAATATGGATGCGGAGTACGCGGCAAGGGATGAGATCAATCACGGGCAGTTTGAATTGGAGCTGCACTATTACATGAAGGACGAGGCGTACCCGGAAAATAATCTCAACCGTATTCTGGAGGCGAATCCTTTGAATGATACGCTGATACAGGAGATTCGGTCAATACCGCAGGTGATGGATGTGAGCACACGGAGCATTCTCTACGCAGAGCAGCTGGACGCAGAGGGAAATGAGACAGGAGCGTTATATAGCATCCTGGTGCTGGACCGGGAGGATTTTGACAGGAAAGTGCGAAATGATGAAATAGAAGGATTGGACTACGACGAGATGAGCGCACAGGACGCTGTGTGCTATGGAACAGAATATTATATGGAGGACAGCGGATTTGCAATCGGAGAGACGTATCACTTTTCGCTCTATGACGGAATGGAAGAAAAGGAGTGGAATCCGCAGATGACTGCAGCATTTCGGTATATGGGAGCGCACATGGCAATGACAAGAGACACCTATGACAAGATGGGATTTACAGGTGTCACGAACTATGATATCTGGGTTGACTGCGCCCCGGAGGATGTAGATGCGGTCAGGGAGGCTCTGGAACGCCTGACCGATGGAATAGAACATATTGAGACGGACAGCTATCAGAATCAGCTGAAAACGGCAAAGCTTTCCATGCGCATCATGAAGCTGCCAGCGTATCTGATCTGTGTGATCATAGCGTTAATCAGCTTTATGAACATGGCAAATACAATGATTACAAGTATTATCACAAGAAAGCAGGAATTCGGCGTGCTGCAGGCGGTTGGCATGACAAACAGGCAGTTGGCTCAAAGCCTTTGGATGGAGGGATTGATCTTTAGTGCTGGCACGGCGGCGGTGTCGCTGGCTGCGGGCATTCCGCTTGGGTATGCACTGTTTCGGTATTGTAAGGAGAACGCTTTTATCGGATTGGGTGTCTATCAGTTCCCATTTCGGGAAGTGCTGTTTCTGTTTGCTTTCATAGGAGTTCTGCAGATGGTTTTGTCCTTTGTCCTGAGCAGAAATGTCAGGAAGGAGTCGCTGGTCGAGCGGATTCGGTATCATGGATGATTTTCTGTCACCAGATTTTTATAAAAAGGATACAGAAATGATGCAAAAATGATGCAAATTTGTTTTATGATAGAAAATGGTTATACTGTACGCGTTTGTGAGAAATATATGTTCGGTTATTGTCGTGTTTTGTTTGTAGAGTAAATCGCAGCAGTATGGTTATAATGTATTTCAGAATCAATCTTTTACCGTTTTTCGAAACGATTATCATAAGACAGAGGTGCATATGGGGCAGGATAGAAAAATAGTGTCAGGACAGGAAATTGCGGATACAGAGAATTTTGATACAGAGAATTTAAATATAGAGAATTTTGAAACAGGGGATTTTGCAATAGAGAATTTTGAAGTAGGGGACTTTGAAATAGAGAACTTAGATAACAAAAATTCAGATATTAAAAACTTGAATATAGTAGATTCCGATCATAAAACACAGGATACAACGAATAAGGAGATTTCAGACGAGGAGGGGGCCGATACAGAGAAGTTAGACGAAAAGATATTAAGGCAGGAAAATTTAGACAGAACAATGTCGAATAAAAAGGCTTTGTGCAAAAAAGTTTTGAACAGAAAGACTTTGATTAAAAAGAGATGGATTTGGGCGGCGGGGATTTGCTCACTGACTGTGGCGGCCATCGTCACAGGGACGCTTGTGCTGCGCAAAGAGATCAAGATCAATCCGATTCTGGCAGAGGGATATGAGGTTCACGGGGTTGATGTGTCCCACTATCAGGGATTGATTGACTGGGACGTGCTGTCGCAGCAGAATTTGGACTTTGCATTTATCAAAGCGACGGAAGGAAGCACTCATGTGGACGAGCGTTTTCAGGATAACTGGCAGGCGGCAGAGCAGACGCATCTGTATCTGGGCGCCTACCATTTTTTCAGTTTTGACAGCGAGGGTGGCAGACAGGCGGCCTCCTACATTGAAACGGTGGGAAATCTGGACGGAAAGCTGGCGCCGGTCGTCGATGTGGAATACTATGGAAATAAGAGAAGCAATCCGCCCCAGCGGGCAGAGGTGATAGAGAATCTTGCAGCGATGCTGGATGCACTGGAGCAGCATTACGAGGTTAAGCCGATTATTTATACCACTTACACGGTCTACAATGACTATATCAAGGGCGAGTTTGAGGATTATCCGCTGTGGGTGCGCAGTATTTACTGTCCGCCGTCTGTCTTGTTTGGAGACAAGTGGAGCTTTTGGCAGTATATGGACACTGCCATGCTTGACGGCTATGCGGGAGCCGAACAATATATCGACGTGAATGTATTCAAGGGGACAAAGCAGGATCTTGAGAAGCTGACGATTCAGAAAATTATGTACTGACTGGTGTGCGGGTCAGACCGCACATAGGACTGCAATCAATTATTTTGCGGTCTGTATTTGGGAGATGAGAGCTTCCTGCAGAATATGGGAAAAGTTTATGGAGGGAAGGCAATGTACAAGCATCATGAGGAATCTCTTGGGAGATTAAAAGAATATTTTGCGGACAGGGAGGAAGTGATCGCAGTGATTTTCGGCGGCTCTGTCGCAAAGGGCTGTGAGCGTCCGGACTCAGATCTGGATGCGATGATTGTCGTCACGGATGAGGCGTATGAGCGCCGGGTGGAAAGCAACACAACAGCAGAGACAATCGATGGATACTGCACTTACGAGGGCGGATATTTTGACGTAAAATATATGACAAAGGGATTTTTGCAGGACGCGGCAAAGAAAGGGAGTGAACCGGCGAGAAATGCATTCCTGAAATCGAGGGTACTGTTCACAAAAGATGAGGAGATTCCGCAGATTGTAGATAAGATTCCGGTTTTTCAGAAACAGGAAAAAGAGGAGAAAATGCTGTCATTTTATGCAGACTTCTGGCTGAATTATTACTATTTCCTAAAGTCATGCCCGGTTGACGGTTACATGAAGCTCCATGCGGTGAACGAGGTGATTTACAGCATTTACCGCATGATTTTACAGGAAAATGAAATCCTGTTTCCAAGCAACCGCCGGCTGGAGGAATTTGTGGAAAAGATATCAGAGGAAACGGCCCAGCTAACCGCTCTGGGAAGGGCGGCTGCGAAAACGCAGGAGATGGCAGATGTCGATGCGTTTGTTCAATTTTTCCTTCAGATAACGTCGTATGAGATTTCCTCCAACATCGGAAATGTGCTGTCAAGGTATACGACAGACTTTGAGCAGTGGTGGAGAGTGCCCAGGCCGAATATTAATGAGTGGTAGAGCATAAGGCTGTATGGTTCATTTGAAAAGGAGATGGATTGTCATGCGTTTTCAATATTGTCCCCATTGCGGGAAAAAAGCGGAAATGAAAGAGATTGGCGACGAGGGGGTTATCCCGTACTGTACGAACTGCGAGGTGCCGCTGTGGGACATGTTTACTACCAGTATCATCGCGGCGGTTGTGAATGAATGTGGGGAGATCGCGCTGCTGCGGCAAAACTATGTCTCGACGACGAACTATGTATGTGTCGCCGGCGTGATGAAGCTTGGGGAATCGGCGGAGGAGACTGTGGTGCGTGAAATCAGTGAAGAGCTGGGGCTGCATGTGAAATCGGTGGAGTTTGTAAAGAGTTATCCCTATGAGAAAAAGGAGATGCTGATGCTCGGGTTTAAGGCTGTTGCGGAGAAGAACGATTTTACGCTGTCCGGGGAAGTGGACGCTGCGGAGTGGGTGCGGTTCGAGGATGCACTCCGTCTGCTTCGAAAGGGCAGTATCGCATGGCAGCTGGTTAAAACGGTCATTGTCTCACAATCCTGATTTGCGCGTCGGCGAAGCGGATGAAAAGGAGTTTGCGTATGATTTATCTGACGGGTGACTGCCATGGAGATTTTGGCAGGTTTTCCAGAAAGCAGCGGACGCAGATGCCATTTGAAATCACGGAGAATGATTTTGTGATCCTGTGCGGTGACATGGGGCTGCTGTGGGCACGGGACAGGGAATTTCATGTGAATCTCAGACTGGATGAGAGGCATACAGTGCTTTACAAGGATATTATTGCGCTGGAGTAGTGCGATATCTGGCGGATTCCGGTTGAAAGAGGGCTTGTGATCTTTGCCCTTTTGGATCGTTGTGTCGGAAAGAGGCGGCTGCGTGCAATGAAGGCTGGCATCGAAAGCGAATGTGAGACGATACAGCGCTTCTATGCGGTTCGGGCAGCCGCAGAAAATGTGAATCAGGGTGTTTGCCTGGATTCAACAGGCAGCGCGAGCGACTCGTTTTTGCAGACTTCCCGGAGCACGTCGCGAACTTCCATCAGCGCGAAGCCGAGCAGGTTCTGACCGCGCCACTTGAGGGGATTTTGTGCGTTTTCATCGGACTCTGCCATCTTAATTCCCCAGACGCCGTCATAGGGACTGGCCTCGACTAAAATCTTGTCCCCTGTCTGCAGAAGGAAATTTTTCAGCTGGGGATTCTGTGAAAATTTCTTATAATTTCCGTTCAGCACGATAGAGTATTTCACTTTGCCCCAGACAGTCTCATCGAAGTTTCTCACTTGTTGACCGAGCGCTTTGATTTTCTTGGGATCGCTGCTGGATAAAATCTGCTGCATCATTTCCTCGTCGCCAAACAGTTTCGCCTTCTGGGACATCATGAACTGTTCCATACAGCAGTAGTGGGTTACGACGGAAAAGAAATGGGATTTGTACCACTGGCTCAGGCAGCCCCTGCTGAAAGTGGTATCTGACGCAGGCTGTGTTTTCCAGAACATGCAGTATTTTAGATTTTTTCCCGCGCGGTAGTCTTGTTGAAGCTGTTCCAGAGTATATTTTGGAATGCCGTCTTTTTGCCAGAATTCGATGCGAAATTCACCGTGTCTGTAACAGGTACATTCGTTCGTATGGTTCCAGAACCCTTTCCATGTCGGCGGTTCGGGGAAGAGCTCCTGATAGTCAGCGCATTTTCTGGCAGAGAGTTTTTGATACCATCTGTGCCATTTCATGATATAGTCCTCGCCATAGCCCATTCTCCAGCCGATCGAGCCGCGCTCAATCTCCGGGTAGGCAAGCCATGGCGGTAGTAGAATGTTTTGGTTCTCTGACATATTTATTTACCTCATTATTTCAGTATTTTGCAGTTTTTCTCACAGTTTTTATTTAAATTTGACTGGTTTGTACTCCTTCCTGTCCGGGGTGAATGCATTATTATAAAAGTCGAGAAATATTTGATAGCATTCTTCCTCGAAGCAAATCTTATAATAGAGTCGTGTGCCTTCTTCCTCAACGCCCAATTCAACTTCAAGATCTCCATTGTTGTGTACAGTAGCCTGGACAAAACGAATCTTATTCTGTGCCACTGGTGCTGTCAGAACGACAAACTGTCCCTGTGTGACGAACATATCATCAAGATAAACTTCGATATCGACAGCTTCGAAATCGTAAAGTTCCCGTTCCTGATTTCGGAGTGTAAACCCTTCCTGACTTTTCATATTCTGAAAAACAACTTCTTTTTCTTTCATAAGTATACCTCCATACAATAAAGAATAGTCATAGAATGAAATTGATATTATCAAAATAATCTTATCACGTTTGAACCATATATTCAATAGGTGTATGCAAATATTGGTTTCCAATATTGCGTTCCGGTGTGTTTTCCTGCATATTGTATAGAAAAGGATAAAATTGTTTTTGCCTGTAAATATTCGTTATTTTTCTCAAAAAAGAAAACTTGTCACCAGATAAGGCATTGGATATAATAAGTGTAGACAAGTTGATTAGACGACGATGCTCAATGCTTTGGAGAGACATCTGTGCAGCGATTATGTAGATAACAACAGCTGGATGGTGGCCGCGTACAGAGCGCCATGGACATACAGCTATGACTTTATGCTGAATGCGGCGCAAGTTATTATTGATTAGTGAGGGAGGTATCATATGGCAGAATTGCACAGCTATGAACCTGCAGATATAGAAATCCATCTGAGGGAGAAAGGAATGGTATTGAGGGAGAAATCCCTCATCGCATTTACCCGGTCTGACGGGAAAATACTCGCAGTCGGGAAAGAGGCAGAGGAAATGGACGGGAAGAATAGGGAGGGGGTTCAGGTGATCTCGCCGCTGCGGCAGGGCATGATTGCGGATTATTTTGCCGCGGTCTGTATGTTTCAGTACATGATGAATAAAATATGGGAAAAAAGGCTTTTTCGCAGGCCGCACATTGTCGTCTGCACGCCCAGGGGCATCACAGAAGTGGAGAAAAAAGCGCTGGAAGATGCGATGTATCAGGCAGGGGCAAAGGATATCACGATCTATGAAGGCGTATTGGAGGAATGCGCGAAGGAGGAGAGGGCATATGACGTATTGTTTTTCATTTCCAAGAATGAGCCTGAAAAGTACATTTCAGAAGAACTTGTCAATATTCTAAAGTATGCAGAGCAGCAGGGAATTCCAGCCGCAAGGGTTGAGGAGCTTTTGAGAGAGGAAGAAGAGAGGATATCGTCTGCCAGATGATTATTGGGAGTATCTGTCAGAACTGGAAGATGCTACTGGAAAGTATGGTGAAGTGATTGATTTGATGAAGTGGAGGTCTGATATTGTGAAATGCGAGGAGTATATTTCAGATGAAAGGTAAAAAGGGCGAAGGCTGCAGTAAGAATAGAAATTGAAACTAAAGGGCGCTTGATACAGGGTTGTTGATAGAAGGTTTTGGGGAATAGCATAGGAGGAAAACATGGCATTTACACATCTGCACGTACACACGGAGTACAGTCTGCTCGACGGCTCCAACAAGATTAAGGAATATGTAAAGCGCGTCAAGGAGCTTGGCATGGACAGCGCGGCAATCACAGACCACGGCGTCATGTATGGCGTGATTGATTTTTATAAGGAGGCGAAAGCAAACGGTATCAAGCCGATTCTCGGCTGCGAGGTCTACGTCGCGCCAAACTCGCGTTTTGACAAGGAAGTCGGCGGCGGTGAGGAGCGCTACCATCATCTCGTACTGCTGGCAGAAAATAATATCGGTTATGCCAATCTGATGAAGATTGTCAGCAAGGGTTTTACCGAGGGCTACTACTACAAGCCGCGCGTTGATATGGAGGTTCTGGAGCAGTACCACGAGGGGATTATCGCGCTCTCCGCGTGCCTTGCAGGCGAAGTGCCAAGACTGCTTGCAAAAGGACTTTATCAGGAGGCGAAAAAGACGGCGCAAAAGTACGAGAACTGTTTTGGAAAGGGCAATTATTTCTTTGAGCTGCAGGATCATGGAATCCCTGACCAGAGGACAGTCAACACGGCGCTTCTGCGCATGAGTAAGGAGCTCGACATCCCGTTAGTGGCGACGAACGACATTCATTACACTTACGCGGAGGATGCCCAGTCGCACGATATCCTGCTCTGTATCCAGACGGCGAAAAAGGTTTCTGACGAGGACAGAATGCGCTACGACGGCGGACAGTACTATGTCAAGAGCGAGATGGAGATGCGCGGGCTTTTTCCCTATGCACAGCAGGCGATTGACAATACGGCAATGATTGCCGACCGGTGCAATGTGGAGATTGAATTCGGCGTGACGAAGCTGCCAAAATTTGATGTGCCGCAGGGCTATGATTCGTGGAGCTACCTCAACAAGCTCTGTGCAGACGGACTGGCGGAGCGATATCCCGATGATGACGGTGCGATCAGGGAGAAGCTGGACTATGAGCTCGGTGTCATTCAGAAGATGGGGTATGTGGACTATTTCCTGATTGTGTGGGATTTTATCAACTGGGCGCGGGAGCATGATATTCCAGTCGGCCCGGGGCGCGGTTCGGCTGCGGGAAGCATCGTTTCGTACTGTCTGCACATCACGAATATCGATCCGATTCGCTACAGTCTGCTGTTTGAGCGTTTCCTGAACCCGGAGCGCGTGTCCATGCCGGATATCGATATTGATTTCTGCTATGAGCGGCGGCAGGAAGTCATTGACTATGTCAGTGGGAAATACGGACATGACAAGGTTGTGCAGATCGTGACCTTCGGTACGATGGCGGCAAAGGGTGTCATCCGCGATGTCGGGCGGGCGCTCGACCTTCCATATAACTATGTTGACGGGATTGCCAAGATGATACCAAATGAGGGGAATGCGCCGGCGAGCATCACGCGCGCCCTGGAGATGAACCCGGAGTTTCGCTCTCTTTACAAAGAGGATGAACAGGTGCACTATCTGATTGATATGTGTCTGAGACTGGAAGGTCTGCCGCGCCATACTTCCATGCACGCGGCAGGTGTCGTGATCTGTCAGAAGCCGGCGGACGAGTTTGTGCCGCTGTCGCGCGGAAGTGACGGCGCGATCACGACACAGTTTACCATGACCACAATTGAGGAACTCGGTCTGTTGAAGATGGACTTTTTGGGACTCCGAACATTGACTGTCATCAAGGATGCAGTGGACAATGTGGAAAAAACGACGGGAGTTCACATTGATGTGGATAACATTGATTATGACGATAAGAAGGTGCTTACGTCCCTTGGAACCGGACGGACGGACGGTGTGTTCCAGCTGGAAAGTCAGGGCATGAAGAACTTCATGAAGGAGCTCAAACCGCAGAATCTGGAGGATGTCATTGCGGGAATTTCCCTCTACCGCCCAGGCCCGATGGATTTTATTCCGGCATATATCAGGGGGAAAAATAATCATGATGCAGTCACCTATGCCTGCCCGCAGCTCGAGCCGATCCTGGCGCCCACATACGGCTGTATCGTCTATCAGGAGCAGGTTATGCAGATTGTGCGTGATCTCGGCGGATATACGTTAGGGCGGAGCGACCTCGTGCGGCGTGCGATGAGCAAGAAAAAGGCGTACGTCATGGAGCAGGAACGCAAAAACTTTGTACACGGCAATCCCGAGGAGGGGGTGCCGGGGTGTGCGTCATGCGGCATTTCAGAGGCTGTGGCAGATCAGATATACGGAACGATGATGGACTTTGCAAAATATGCGTTTAATAAATCCCATGCGGCCTGTTATGCGGTTGTCGCTTACCAGACGGCGTATCTGAAATATTACTACCCGGTGGAATTTATGGCGGCACTGCTGACTTCTGTTATTGACAATGCCTCTAAGGTGTCAGAGTACATCATGGTCTGCAAGAGTATGGGTATCGAGATCCTGCCGCCGGATATCAATGAGGGCGAGTGTGGGTTCTCCGTGTCAAACGGTGCGATACGCTATGCGCTGAATGCAATCAAGAGTGTGGGCAGAACCGTCATTGATGGAATTGTCGCGGAGCGGAAGGCTCACGGAAACTATCAGGATATCAAGGACTTTATCGAAAGGACACAGAACGTGGATGTCAACAAGCGCGCGATCGAGAATTTTATCAAGGCGGGTGCTTTTGACAGCTTTGGCGCGACCAGAAAACAGCTGATGAGTGTCTATGCGATGATTCTCGACAGTGTCACACACAGCAAGCGCGGTGTGACGGCAGGGCAGATGTCGCTGTTTGACATCGTCTCGGAGGAGGATAAAAAAGAGCTGGAAATCAAGATGCCCGATGTCGGGGAGTATGAGAAGGAACTGCTGTTAAGCTTTGAAAAAGAAGTGCTGGGCTTCTATGTCAGCGGACACCCGATGCAGGAATACCAGACCGTGTGGGAGAAGCGGATCACCGCCAGAACCTCGGACTTTTATCTCGACGAGGAGACCGGGCTGACCCATGTGCAGGATAGCAGCAAGGCTACGATCGGCGGCATGATCATGGACAAGAAGATCAAGTACACCAAGCAGGATAAGATCATGGCGTTTCTCACGGTGGAAGATCTCGTGGGCAGCATAGAGGTTATCGTGTTTCCGAATGCCTATGAGAAATATTCGTCCAAGCTTTTGGAGGAAAGCAAGGTATTTATCGAGGGAAGGGTGCAGGTGGAGGACGAGCGCGACGGCAAGCTGATCTGCGAGAGCGTTATCTCCTTTGACGAGATTCCAAGGAAAGTGTGGCTCAAATTTCCGGACATGAATACCTATATTAATAAAGAAGCGGAACTCTTCGACGCGATTTATGACTCAGAGGGAATTGACAATGTCATTATATATATAGAAGAAACACGTCAGAAGAAGACACTGCCGCCCAACCGGAACATCAAGGCGGACAGCACTGTTCTGGATAAGCTGCGCGGTTTGTTTGGGGAGGAGAATGTCAGGGTGGTGAGCTAGAGCGTGTTTGACAGGATGGTTTACGCCTTCAATAAACAAAATAAAACCAGAATCAGATGGGGCGTGAACAGTAACCACATGAGCGAATCATATGATATTTTTTTATCAAAGAGTATTGTATTCTTACAAAAAAAAGGGTACAATCATTGTAGCGAAAAATAACATTGATATAAATTAAGAAGGCCGGCGTTTTGCAGGCGCAGGTTTTGTATTGCATAGGAGGTATAATGAGATGTCCAGTGAAATCAAGACAATAGGCGTATTGACAAGCGGAGGAGATGCGCCAGGAATGAATGCTGCAATACGTGCAGTGGTGAGGAAGGCTCTGACGAACAATGTGAAGGTAAAAGGTATCAAGCGAGGCTACATGGGATTGATCAATGAAGAGATCATTGACATGGAAGCATTCAGCGTAGCGGATATCATTCAGAAAGGCGGTACGATTCTCGGCACAGCAAGATGCCTTGAATTCAAAGAAGACAATATACAGGAGATGGCTGCGCAGATCTGCCGTAAGCATGGCATTGACGGCCTTGTGGTAATCGGCGGGGATGGTTCTTACAGAGGCGCACAGGGACTTGCAAGACATGGCATCAATACTGTCGGGGTACCGGGCACGATCGATCTTGATATTGCATGTACGGAATATACGATTGGTTTTGATACAGCGATTAATACAGCGATGGAGGCAATCGACAAAGTAAGAGATACCTCATCTTCCCATGAGCGGTGTTCGATTATAGAGGTAATGGGAAGACATGCCGGATATATTGCACTCTGGACGGGTGTCGCAAACGGTGCGGAGGATATCCTTTTGCCTGAGAAGTACAACTTTGATGAGCAGGAGCTGATTAACAATATTGTTCGAAGCAGAAAAAAGGGAAAGACACATCACATTATTGTAAATGCAGAAGGAATTGGGCACTCTACATCCATGGCAAGGCGAATCGAGGCCGCTACAGGCATCGAGACGAGAGCTACAATTCTCGGATATCTGCAGCGCGGTGGCAATCCGACCTGTAAGGATAGATTCTATGCATCCATCATGGGTGCTTATGCAGCAGATATTCTCTGCGATGGCAAGTCAAACAGAGTCGTTGCCTACAAACATGGTGCATTTGTGGACTATGATATTGAAGAGGCGCTCAATATGAAGAAGACAATTGACGAATACCAGTTCGATATCTGCCGGAAATTATCCAGATAAATGCATTGAGAGAAAATAGAAGTGAAAAGTCAGGGCGGTAGTGAGGTCCTGACTTTTTTTCTTTACGGATTGTTTTCTGTTTTAAAAGTGATATAATTAATGTTGGTTTGTCAGCAAATGCAGTCTAGAGCATTTTTCGTACATCCCAACATAAAAGAAAGATAAAAGAGGAATTAGAATGTCATGATGTTAGAATTTAATAATAAGAAGCCCAAGGCGAGAAAGTCCACCACGAGGCTGATTGCGTTTGGCTTTGCGCTGATTATCCTGTCGGGGACGCTGCTGCTCACGCTGCCGATTTCCAATAAATCAGGCCGTGGGAACCTGTTAAATTCACTGTTCACGGCGACATCGGCAACTTGTGTGACAGGGCTTGTCGTCGCAGACACATATCAGAATTGGACAGTCTTTGGACAGCTTGTCATACTGTGTATGATACAGGTTGGTGGTCTGGGCTTTATGACAATTGGCGCGTATATATCTGTGCTGCTCAAGAAGCGGATTGGATTACAGGAGCGGGAACAGCTTCAGGAGAGTGTCAATACGCTTGAAATAGCAGGTGTCGTCCGTCTGGTGAAGAAAATTGTGCAGGGCGCGCTCTGCATTGAAGGATTGGGTGCTGTGCTGCTTGCGTGCAGGTTTGTACCGCGGTTTGGACCTGTGAGAGGGATTTATTTTTCTATATTTCATGCAGTTTCTGCATTTTGTAATGGCGGCTTTGACTTGATGGGAGTGAACGAGGCGTATTCCTCGCTTGTCGCATTTGAGGGGGATATCGTAGTCAATCTCGTTGTTGTCACATTGATTTTGGTTGGCGGCATCGGTTTTATTGTGTGGGATGACGTGGCGCGGCACAAGTGGCATTTCAGAAAATACCTGCTGCACAGCAAAATAGTGATTACAACCACCCTGATTTTGACTGCAGTAGGGACAGTGCTATTTCTAATCACTGAGAATCAAGCTGCTTTTGCTGGTATGAGTCCGCTTGAGAAATTTTTGGGAGCATTGTTCTCGTCTGTGACACCCAGGACAGCAGGATTTAACTCAGTCGACACAGCAGCATTGTCTAATTCCGGCAAATTAATAACAATGGTTATGATGTTTATTGGAGGCAGTCCTGGCTCTACAGCCGGCGGGGTTAAAACGACATCGATGGTGGTGCTTTTGTTCTATGCGGTGGCGATGATACGCAACAGAGAGGATATCAATCTCTTTGGAAGACGGCTGGCAGACGAAGTGGTGAAAAAGGCAAATGCGGTGGTGATTATCAATTCAACGCTGACAATTACAGCGACAGCTGCGATTATGACATTACAGCCGTTATTGAATTTTGAAGATGTGTTGTTCGAGGTGCTTTCGGCAATCGGAACAGCAGGAATGACAGTGGGGATCACAAGGGATCTAAATACAATATCGCGCGTTATTATTATTGTGCTGATGTACTGTGGCAGGCTGGGCAGCCTTTCCTTTGCGCTGATTTTTGCACAGAAGAAGAATGCTGCATCTGTACGGCAGCCACAGGAAAAGATTATTGTAGGGTAATGCGGAAAGAAGTTCTAATGCTCACAGCAGAGGCTGTTTTACAAAGAACTTCTATATCTCGCACAGGAAAAACGCAAGGACAGCGTTTTTCGGAAGGAGGCAGAGAATGAAATCAATATTGGTAATAGGAATGGGACGTTTTGGACATCATCTGGCGGCAAATTTTTTGTCGCATGATCATGATGTGATGATTGTGGATGAGGATGAGGAAAAGCTGGAAGATATGGTTCCGTATGCGACGAGCACCAGGATTGGCGACTGCACAAACGAGGAAGTGCTGAAAAGCATCGGAGTCAGAAATTTTGACGTCGTGTTTGTGTGTATCGGCACAAATTTCCAGAGCAGTCTGGAGATTACAAGTCTTGTGAAAGAACTTGGGGCAAAGCGGGTTGTCAGCAAGGCAACCAGAGATATTCAGGCCAAATTTTTATTGAGAAACGGGGCAGACGAGGTCATTTATCCAGATAAGGACATCGCGGAGAAGTGGGCAGAACGGTACAGTCAGGATAACCTTTTTGACTATATTGATTTGCCGGGCGCCTTTGGAATCTATGAGATGCCGCCGCTTCGGGAGTGGGTTGGCAAGAGTATTCGGGAGTCTGATATTGCCGCAAAGCACAAGATTTCCATACTTGGCATTAAGAAAAAACATGAGGAAGAGATGAGTGTAATGCCTTCGGCAGACTACATTATCAGGGATTCGGATCATCTGATGGTGATGGCGGGGAATGAAGTTGCGGAGCGGCTGTTGAAGCAAAACAAGGACAACTTTGCCAAAGGAACATCAGAAAGGAAGCGTTAGACAAGATATGATATCGAGTACATCAAACAGCAAGGTAAAGCGGCTTGCAGCGCTGGTGCAGAAGGCGAAAATGCGCAGGGAAGAACAGGTCTTTGTCGTGGAGGGGGTCAGGATGTTTCGAGAGGCGCCCGCCCAATGGGTAAGAGAGGTGTATGTGTCAGAAAGCTTTTTGCAGAAGTGCGAGAGCGAGAAGGATGTTGATTTAATAAATCATTTCAGTCAATATCATTATGAAATACTCTCGGAGGAGGTGTTTCAGAAAGTTTCTGATACGCAGACGCCGCAGGGGATACTCTGTGTGCTGTCCATGCCGCATTATGAGCTGGAAGACAGGATTGACAGATGGATGGAAGTGGCGGGCAAAACGCTGCTTCTCATTCTTCTTGAGGACCTGCAGGATCCAGGAAATTTGGGGACAATTCTGCGGGCTGGCGAAGGAGCTGGTATCGATGGAGTGATTATGACGCGGCGGACGGTAGACATTTTTAATCCCAAGGTGATACGTGCGACGATGGGGTCGATCTATAGGGTTCCGTTTTTTATTGTGGATTGTATGGGTGAAACCATCGAGTTCCTGCGTAAAAGAGGTGTGAGTGTCTACGCAGCGCATCTCGATGACAGTGTGGATTATGATGAGGCAGACTATACGAAACCAACTGCTTTCCTGATTGGGAATGAGGGAAGCGGCCTTCGGCGTGAGACAGCAGATCTGGCAAAACAGTACATAAAGATTCCGATGGCAGGGCAGGTTGAGTCGCTCAATGCGGCTGCGGCGACGGCGATATTGATGTACGAGGCAGCAAGACAGCGACGGAGAAGAAGAAATATAAAATATTAAAAAGTATCAAGAGAAAAAGTAAAAAATTTGTAATAAAATTGAAAAAAATAGAAGGGAAAAAACGCAGGATTATGAAGATAGGTTTTATCGGACTTGGAAATATGGCAACGGCCATGATCGGAGGTCTGCTGGGAACGGGCCTTTTTACAACGGCGGAAATTACAGGCTCCGCAAAGACCCAGGCGACGGCAGATCGCGTGGCGCAAAAATATGGTATTGTCACAGGGACAGATAATGTGGAGACAGCCAGACAGGCGGATGTGCTGGTGCTTGCTGTCAAGCCGGTATTTTTGGCGGAAGTAATTTCAGAGATTAAAAATGTTGTAGATGCAGACAAACTTGTAGTATCGATTGCAGCAGGAAAAACTCTCAGCTGGATTGAACAGGAATTTGGCAGGAAACTCAGATTAATACGCTGCATGCCAAACACGCCAGCCATGGTGGGCGAGGGCTGTACTTGTATCTGCGTAAAGGATGATGTTTCCAAAGAGGACGAGGAGCTGGTATGCAGGATCATGAACAGCTTCGGCAAGGCGAGCATACTGCCCGAGCATCTGATGGACGCTTTTATCGGCGTGGCGGGGAGTGCGCCGGCCTATGTATTTATGCTGATTGAGGCAATGGCGGATGCAGCAGTCATGGCAGGAATGCCACGAAAGCAGGCATATGAGTTTGCAGCGCAATCTGTATCTGGCAGTGCCAGGATGGTACTCGAGACAGGAATGCATCCAGGAGAGCTCAAGGATATGGTATGCTCGCCGGCAGGCACGACGGTTGCGGCGGTGAAAGTGCTGGAGGAAAAAGGTCTGCGTGCGGCAGTGATAGACGCGATTGAGGCATGTGTAAATAGGTCGAGGAGTATGTAAAAAACATTAGTTATTTTAGAAAATTTTTAAAAACAGGGGTTCGAGACTTGACAAGTCGCGAACTCTTTGTTATTATATAAAATCGTAATAGGTGTTAACAAATATGTAATATTTGTCGAAAAGATGTAAAACAAGAGTAACTACTTATGGTTTGAAATCGTTGGAGACAAATCACATCGTTAACAGGAAATGGAGCAAATTATGAAGACAAATTGTAAAAAGTGGAAATATTTGTTGTGTTTTACAGCAGTTATGACCGTGTTTACGTCTACCTCGTTCAGCACACAGGCGGCAGATTTGCAAGTGAGACTGATGGATGGGAAGGACGAAAAGCAGGACACCACATCAGACAAGATGAATTCAGCAGAGAACAATGGGATGTTAACTGTCACGGCCGGAGTAGCAGATATTTTGGATTCAGAGGCGTTGAATGCAGATATTGCGGAGACGAGTGAGCCGAAAACAGTTACTCAGAAAGCGAGTGCTTCAGTAGGAAATGGATCAGAGAGCAGTATTTCATCAAAGGGCGAGGCGTTGACTGCATTTGCAAAGGGCATGATGCTGCTGCAGCCGGAGATACAACCAGAGTCAACACTTGTAATGGCAAAGGTCAATGAATATGTCAACATCAGACTGGAAGCAGATCAGGACTCCGAGAAAGTTGGCGTGCTTTACAAGGATTGCGGTGGAGACATTTTAGAGAAAAATAGCGAATGGACAAAAATTAAGTCCGGTGATGTCACTGGGTGGATTAAAAATCAATATCTTTATTTTGGAAAAGAGGCAGAGGAGCTTGCATGGGATGTGGGCGTTCTCACTGCGTACGCAGAGACGGAGACACTCAGAATCAGGAAGGAGCCAAGTCTGGATGCCGGCATTGTCGGTCTTTTGGCTGACGGCCAGGCAGTGGAGGCAATTGCCGAGGAGGGCGACTGGGTGAGAGTCAGCTACGAGGGCGAGACCGGATTTGTGGCAGCTGAGTATGTACGGGTAGAATTTGGCATTGATACAGCAGAATCTATGGAGGCAATCAGGGCAAGAGAGGAAGCTGAGCGCGCAAAAGCTGCTGCAGATGCGGCGGCAAAGAAAGTGCAGCAGAAGGAAGCAGTGCTTGCTACAGCATCAGAGCTTGAAATCCTTGCAGCATTGATTCAGTGTGAAGCGGGCGGCGAGCCTTATGAGGGCCAGGTGGCAGTCGGCGCTGTCGTGATGAACCGGGTAAGAAATGGTGGCTATCCCAATAACATTACAGATGTTATCTACGCATCCGGGCAGTTCGTGCCCGCATCAGGAGGACGAATGGAGTCATTGATCTTAAACAAGACTACAAAAGCTTCCTGCATACAGGCAGCCCAGGAAGCAATCAACGGCGTCTGCAATGTCGGTGATGCACTTCACTTCCGCAGAAACAACGGCAGGGATGGACTGGTGATTGGAAATCATGTGTTCTGGTAACGGGTAAGTTACTTTTCCCACCTCAATAACTCATACGCTGATAAAAACTGGCGTAAGTGTGAGCTGTAATACGAGTAAAAGCGTGGTTCATAAAAGAACTGCGCTTTTTCTTGCTCCTTTTGGATAAATGTAGTAGAATACAAATAATCGGTAAATTCGACATGAGGAGGCTATGTAAAATGGATTTAAAAGGACGCAGTTTTTTGACATTAAAAGATTATACGCCGGAGGAGATTATTTATCTGATCGACTTAGCGGCTGTGTATAAGGACAAAAAGAAAAAGGGAGTTCTGCACGACACGCTCCGCGGAAAGAATATTGCCCTCATTTTTGAGAAGACAAGCACGCGCACGCGCTGTTCATTCGAGACAGCGGCGCACGATCTCGGTATGGGGACAACGTATCTCGACCCGTCAGGCTCGCAGATCGGCAAGAAGGAGTCCATCGCGGACACAGCGCGCGTGCTCGGCAGAATGTACGAGGGAATCGAGTACCGCGGTTTCGAGCAGTCGATTGTCGAGGAGCTTGCAAAGTATGCGGGTGTTCCCGTGTGGAACGGTCTCACCAACGAATATCACCCGACGCAGATGCTTGCGGATATGCTCACGATCAGGGAGCATTTTGGGTACCTGAAAGATATCAGGCTCACATATATGGGGGACGCCCGTTACAATATGGGGAATTCCCTGATGATTGCGTGCGCAAAGCTCGGCATGCACTTTACGGCGTGCACGTCAAAAGAGTATTTTCCGAATGATGCACTTGTGGCACAGTGCAGGGAGTACGCGAAAGCATCGGGCGCCACGATCACGCTGACAGAGGACGTGGACGCAGGGACAAAGGAAGCCGACGTCATCTACACGGACGTGTGGGTGTCCATGGGAGAGCCTGACAGCGTATGGGAGGAGCGCATCAGGAAACTTTCCCCATACAAGGTGACAAAGGAAGTGATGGACAATGCGGGCGGGCAGTCGGTATTCCTTCACTGTCTGCCGGCATTCCATGACCTGAAGACAAAGATCGGCAAAGAGCAGGGTGAGAAGTATGGGTTCACAGAGCTTGAGGTGACAGACGAGGTGTTTGAGTCGGAGCAGTCCCTTGTGTTTGACGAGGCGGAGAACCGTATGCATACGATTAAAGCTGTGATTGCAGCGACGCTCGGTGCGTGCGAAGCGATTTGATATGCCATCTGGCGGCATGGGGAAGGGATTATGAAAAATGAAGAAATATTGAAAAAACTGCGTGATGCGGGCGGTTACGTGAGCGGACAGGAGCTCTGCGAGTATTACGGTGTGTCGCGCACCGCGATATGGAAGGCGGTCAGGCAGCTTGAGAAGGACGGCTATGTGATCGAGGCGCAGAACAACAAAGGCTATAGACTTGTCGAGAAGGACGGAGCAGATGTGTTCACCAGGGTGGAGATCGAGAGCTACATGGACACTGCATGGATTGGAAGGAAGCTGGTTTTTAAGAAGGAGACAGGTTCGACCAATCTCGACGCCAAAGACCTTGCGGAAAAAGGGGAAGCGGCAGGCGCAGTCGTCGTGGCGGATATGCAGACCGCAGGGCGCGGCAGGCGCGGCAGGGGGTGGGTATCTCCATCGGGAAAAGATATCTACATGTCACTGATGCTCAGACCGCAGTGCAGGCCGGAGAAGGCATCGGTACTGACGCTTGTCATGGCAATCTCGGTATTTGAGGCCGTTCAGGAGCTGATACCGCAGTCTTGCGGTATCAAGTGGCCCAATGACATTGTGATTCACAACAGAAAAGTGTGTGGAATTTTGACTGAGATGAGTGCAGAGCTTGACGGTATTCACTATGTTGTGATTGGTGCTGGCATCAATGTAAATCAGGAGCAGATGGCAAAAGAGATACAGGACAAAGCGACATCGCTCTACATTGAAGGCGGGGAAAAAGTGAGGCGTGCCAGATTGGTGGCGCGCGTGCTGCATTATTTTGAAGAAAATTACATTATTTTTGAAAAGAGCTGGGATTTCACGGGTCTGGTGGATAAGTACAATGGATTTCTGGTCAATCGGAACAGAGAAGTGCGGGTGTTGGATCCCAAGGGCGAATATGATGGCATTGCCAGGGGGATCAATGAAAAGGGCGAGCTGATCGTTGAGCGCAAGGAGGACGGACAGACAGAGCTGGTATACGCAGGCGAGGTATCGGTGCGCGGCATGTATGGCTATGTATGATGACGGGGAATTCCTTAGTATCGTTTTTGACAGTGGAGAGTATGATGGAAGAAAACAGCAGGCGCATCGTGTTGTGCGGAGCTAACGCGTATGAGCAAAAATATTATTTTAATGAAAAGTTTAGCAAAATTCCTGAATCCGTCAAAGAGGAACTGCATATTATATGTGTGTTGTTCACGGAGGAAGTCGGCGGTGTGTTCACAATCGTGTTTGAGGAGGACGGAAGCGTGAGCCTTGAGACGGATGCATACGAGGAGGATATTTTGTATGACGAGATCAGCAGCGGGCTTCTGGTCAGGGAGATCCGGATGCAGCGGCAGGAGCTATTGGAGTCGTTGAGCCTTTATTACAGGGTATTTGCGCTTCATGAGCCGGTTGATACACTTATCCAGAGAGGAAAATAATATGATTTTAGTAGTTGATGTCGGAAATACCAATATTACATTTGGTGTATATAACAAAAAGAATCTTGTCACGACATTTCGCCTGATGGCAAAGACGCAGCGGACTTCGGATGAATACGGCGTGCTGATCACAGAGCTGCTGTCCAAGAATCACGTCAATACCAGGGAGATTGAAGGCGCGATTATTGCGAGTGTTGTGCCGAATGTGATGCACTCGCTCACAGGCGGTATCAGGCGCTATGTGATTGAGAAGCTTATGATCGTGGGGGTTGGAATCAAGACCGGAATCAGAATCGTGACAGAAAATCCAAAAGAAATTGGTCCGGACCGCATTGTGGATGCAGTTGCCGCATATGAATTATATGGGGGACCGGTGCTTGTCCTGGACTTTGGAACGGCGACGACCTATGACCTTGTAGATGAGAAAGGCTGCTTCTGCGCGGGAATCACAGCGCCGGGGATTCGGATTTCGGCAAAGGCGCTATGGGAGGACGCGGCAAAGCTCCCTGAGATCGAGATCAGGAAACCGGCGTCGATATTGGCGCAGGAGACAATCTCCAGCATGCAGGCAGGTCTTGTGTACGGCCAGATCGGACAGACAGAGTATATCGTCAACCGCGTGAAAAAGGAAACGGGTTACGATAACCTCAAAGTGGTAGCGACAGGAGGACTTGGGCGCATCATAGCGGAGGAGACAGATGTGATACAGGAATACAACAGCGCACTGACACTGGAAGGACTTAGGATTATCTATGAGAAAAACAACAGATAGTGCAGCCGGCAGACAGCTGAAAATCGGGGATGTCATCCTTGAAAACAACGTGATGCTCGCACCGATGGCAGGGGTTACAGACCTGCCATTTCGATTGATTTGCAGAGAGCTGGGAGCGGGGCTTTTGTGCATGGAGATGGTCAGCGCCAAGGCGGTGCATTTCAACAACAAAAATACGGAGGCGCTGATGGAGATTCACCCGGAAGAAGTGCCTGTATCGCTGCAGCTGTTTGGATCGGAGCCGGATATTATGGCAGAGACTGCGGCGCGCATTGAGGAGCGTCCGTTTGCCATACTCGATATCAATATGGGGTGTCCTGTGCCCAAGGTGGTCAACAACCGCGAGGGAAGCGCCCTGATGAAAGATCCAAAGCTTGCGGGAGAAATCATTTACGCAGTTTCCCATGCGGTCAGGAAACCTGTGACGGTAAAGATCAGAAAGGGATTTGATGACGATACCGTCAATGCCGTGGAGATTGCGCAGATTGCCGAGGCGAACGGCGCGGCGGCAGTCGCGGTGCACGGCAGAACCAGAGAGCAGTACTATTCCGGGAAGGCAGACTGGGATATCATCAGACGGGTAAAGCAGGCGGTGCGCATTCCTGTCATCGGAAACGGAGATGTGACCGATGCTGTCTCGGCGGCAAGGCTGCTTGAAGAAACAGGTTGTGACGGCATTATGGTAGGCAGGGCAAGCCGTGGAAATCCGTGGATCTTCCGTGAGATCAATCATTATCTTGACACGGGCAGCATACCCGGACGGCCGACACGGGAAGAGGTCTGCGACATGATCTTAAAGCATGCAAAACTGCAGCTCGATTATAAGGGAGAGTATGTCGCAGTGCGCGAGATGCGAAAGCATGTGGCATGGTACACGACGGGATACCCGCATTCGGCAAAATTGCGCAGAATGGTGAATGAGATGGAGACTTATGCGGAGCTTGTCGATGGGATTTCGAAAATGTTTCTGGAAAGTGGGGGAACCGATGAGGAAATGCGGTAAGACATTGCGCACAGGGAGCGTTTGTGCAGCGCTGGCGGTGTGGCTTGTCAGATGCGGGAGGGCGGCTCTTGAAAGCGAATGATAGTGACCGGAGACTGTTTTATTTTGCAGGGTTGAGATTCGTTTTTAAAATCTTGACACCACACTTAAAAAAGGCTATAATATGCTAGTTTATAACGCACAGGAATATATCAGGTCTAACTGTTATTATGATATTATAAAAAATATGAAGTAGTGAAAGGGAGTAATCACATGGAAGCAAAGAAGAATTTATTGACACGTGAGGGACTGAAAAAATATGAGGATGAGCTGCACGAGCTCAAAGTAGTCAAACGAAAAGAGGTAGCGCAGAAAATCAAGGAAGCAAGGGAGCAGGGGGATCTCTCGGAGAATGCGGAGTACGATGCGGCAAAGGACGAGCAGCGCGATATCGAGGCGCGTATTGAGGAGCTCGAGAAAATCCTGAAGAACGTGGAAGTCGGCGATCTGGATGAGGACGGACACGATCTTGACAGAGTCAGTTTCGGACTTGCAGTCAAGGTAAAGGACAACGAGTTTGACGACGAGATGGAGTTTAAGATTGTGGGTGCGACGGAGGCAAACAGCCTGAAAGGAAAGATTTCCAACGAGTCTCCGCTCGGAAAGGCGCTGCTTGGCGCCCAGAGGGGTGATGTGGTCACAGTGGAGGCGCCGGCAGGAGTCATTGAGTATACAATATTGGATATTTATAAGCCAGAGTAGGACAGAAATTCGAAAGCTTCATGCTGGAAGAATGGCAGAGTCATCATTCTGGTACGTGAGAGATAATGAGAGGAGAAGTTTTTGTGTCACAGGAGAATAATAGTCAGAACAATCAAAAGAATCAGAGTAACCAGCAGCAGGATATCAACCAGCTTTTAAGGATACGCAGGGAGAAGCTTGCCGCACTGCAGGAGGCGGGAAAAGACCCGTTTCAGATCACCAAATTTGATATCACACATCACAGCCAGGATGTAAAAGACAATTTTGACGTGCTGGAGGGAACAAACGTCACGATTGCAGGCCGCATGATGTTCAAGCGTGTCATGGGAAAAGCATCGTTCTGCAACATACAGGACTTAAAGGGAAGTATCCAGTGCTATGTCGCAAGAGACAGCATCGGGGAGGAGCCTTATGCTGATTTCAAGAAATATGATGTGGGTGATATTCTCGGGATCAGCGGTGAGGTATTTAAGACGAAGACAGGTGAGATGTCCATTCACGCTGCGACAGTGACACTTTTATCAAAGAGCTTGCAGATTCTTCCGGAAAAATTTCACGGTTTAACAGACACGGATACGCGCTACCGTCAGCGCTATGTGGACTTGATCATGAACGCCGAGGTGAAGGATACTTTTATCAAGCGTTCCAAGGTGATCTCCAGCATTCGCCGTTATCTGGATGACCAGGGCTTTATGGAGGTGGAGACGCCGATGCTTGTGTCAAACGCAGGCGGTGCAGCGGCAAGACCGTTTGAGACACACTTTAATGCGCTCGACGAGGATTTGAAGCTGCGCATTTCGCTGGAGCTGTACTTAAAGAGACTGATTGTGGGCGGCATGGAGCGCGTCTACGAGATCGGCCGCGTGTTCCGCAACGAGGGACTGGATACGCGACACAATCCTGAGTTCACGCTGATGGAGCTGTACCAGGCGTACACGGATTACCACGGCATGATGGACCTGACAGAGAATCTTTACCGCTATGTGGCAAAAGAGGTGACAGGTTCCGAAATCATTGCGTACGGTGAACACCAGATGGATTTGTCAAAGCCGTTTGAGCGCATCACGATGGTGGACGCGGTCAGGAAGTATTCCGGCGTTGACTTTAATGAGATTCACACCTTGGAGGAAGCAAGAGCTGCTGCGAAGGAAAAGCATGTAGCGTTCGAGGAGCGTCACAAGAAGGGCGATATCTTGAATCTGTTCTTTGAGGAGTTTGTGGAGGAGCACTTGATTCAGCCGACTTTTGTTATGGATCACCCGATTGAGATTTCCCCGCTTACCAAGAAAAAGCCGGAGAATCCCGAGTATGTGGAGCGCTTTGAGTTCTTCATGAACGGCTGGGAGATGGCAAACGCGTATTCCGAGCTGAATGATCCGATTGACCAGAGGGCGCGCTTTGCAGCGCAGGAGGAGCTGCTGGCAGCAGGGGATGCAGAAGCGAACCATACCGATGAGGACTTTTTGAATGCACTCAGCATCGGTATGCCGCCGACAGGAGGTATCGGGTTTGGAATCGACAGAATGGTCATGATGATGACGAACTCTCCTTCGATCCGCGACGTGCTCGCCTTCCCGACGCTGAAGAGTCTGGATAAATAAAAGTTGGTATTACCAAATAGAAGTTACATGATCCCTGTGTCATTTATGGCATGGGGATTTGCTGTTTCATCCCATAGGGAGCTGTAGGAAAATAAGTGATGCAACCTGCGCAGGAACTTAGGAACTGTAGAAAAATAAGTGACACATCTTGACTTGTCTATTTCTCCGATTGTGCATGTCAAAAAGCCTCGCCGTAGCCCACTACGCCTACGTTTTTTGACAATTACGAAGTAATTTAACCTCGAAGAAATATCCTGCGCAATCTGCATCACTTATTTTCCTACAGTTTCTTATTTTTTGTCAATTGTATCAGGAATTGGCAAAGAGACCGCAGTTGATTGAAATAGATTGATTGAAAACCTGCAAAAGGAGGATATATGAAACTTAACAGATACGGAGACATTGGCAAGTTTATAACCGATCCGGACAAGCTTGTGCTAAAGAATGGCGAGGAAGTCATCATGTCGGATTACAGGGATTACTGCATCACTTTTGATATGGAGGACGCGCCGTGCGGGTTCGAGGAGCTGCGCGGTTTTATAGCCGGGTTGGCTAAGGATCTATGCGGGCTTGACAATATTGTACAGAAGTTCGCCTGTCATGAGGGAGAGACAATGACCGACCACGAGCTGTCGGAGGTGCGACTGGACGAGGATTATAACGTATATCTTGTGTATTATGGGATAAAGGTCGCAAACGTGTGTGAAGTAATGTTTGAGAGAAAGAACGGCAAATACTATTTGCGCAGGTATGGCTGGGCTGTGGATATTCCCGATGATTGGACAGGCTTCCATGCGGATATACGCGATTATACTGTCGAGCACGGATGTATCGTGAAGAGAAAGCCAAAATAAAAAACTTCTGCCGGGGAAGCTTGTGGATTTCAAAGGAACAGAACCGGGGTGATACATTTGGGCGGAAAAATGCTGTCGCAATATGTCGAATTTTTAAAACCGAAATCACTTTTCGTGCATATAATTTAATATGATAAATACATGATTAGGAACTGTTTAAAAATAACGAATGTGGATGATGCAGAACAAATATTCACGAACCAGTTATTTTCCAGCAGTTTCTTACGCAGTATCTTATATGTACGAGGTGATATACATTGAATAACTTTAATCCAAACTGGCTGTTTAATCCACCAAATCTGTTTGATATGGGAAGGATTCCTAACAGATCTTCCCATCCCAATTATAATCAAAACTACAATCAAAATGCATTACAGTCTCCCATAAATTCGAAAGCTGGGACCAATTCTGCCGTGTCCAGTCAGACGCAGCATACAAGTCCCCAGCAATATCAGGAAAAGGATCCTTCCAGCTATCACGAAAACGAAATGGTGGTGGAATCTGGTCTTTTCGATTGTCCAAGAGAATCTGCTTCAATGGGACTTCGCGGGGAACCAGGACCGCCAGGCTGTCCTGGGGAGAGAGGGGAACCAGGGCCGATGGGACCCCGCGGGGAACCAGGACCGCCAGGCTGTCCGGGGGACCGTGGGGAGCAGGGGCCACAAGGAGTCACAGGTCCTCAGGGACCGCAGGGAGCCACGGGACCGATGGGGCCGCGGGGAGAACCAGGGGCGCGCGGACCGGCAGGTCCTCCCGGCTATCCGCAAAACAGTGTGTTTGCTTCGTTTTTGGGATATGAGCTTGTTATGCCGGAAAGTGCGCGTCTTCCGCTCAAGGCTGACATACCAGACACCACGGGAAACATATCCCCCTGCAATAACTGTGCTGTCACGCTGACGCCAGGCTGCTATGCAGTCAGCTATTATATATCCGCAATCATAAAAAAGCGCGGATTCATAAAGCTTACACCTGTCTTTAATGACTGTGAGCAGGCTGTATATACCGTGAGTGCAGAAGCGGTAAGACGGAGGCAGGAGCTTGTTATGTCGCGGTATTTTATCATTGAAGTATCTGGTATGTCTCCGCTGTTTTTTACATGGTACTCTTCCGCGGGCACTTCCAGAGTCAACATGAATTTGTGTATACAAAAGCTTTGCCGACAATAAATCAAGGAAGAGAGGAAACCAATATGCCAACAATCAGTCTCTGTATGATCGTAAAAAACGAGGAGCAGCATATTGCGCGCTGCCTCGACAGTATAGCAGGACTTGTGGAGGAAATTATTATTGTAGATACCGGGTCGACAGACAAAACAGTTGAAATCGTTTCAGGTTATACCTCGAAAGTCTATTCGTACCCATGGAAAGACGATTTTTCTGAAGCCAGAAACGAATCTTTTTCCAAGGCATCTATGGATTACTGTATGTGGATGGATGCCGACGATATTCTGGAAGAAAAAGAGAAGGACAAATTTCTGCAGTTAAAGCAGTCACTTTCGCTGGACACTGATATTGTAATGATGAGATATAATACTGGGTTCGATGAAGCCGGGAACCCGTCCTTTTCGTATTTTCGGGAACGCTGGATCAAAAACAGTCCACAGTACCGCTGGGTTGGTGCAGTCCATGAAGTGATACCGCCAAACGGCAGTGTCATCTATTCTGACATTGCAATCAGTCATAAGAAAATGAATGCCGGAAATCCGGAACGGAATCTGAAAATATATCAAAAGCTGCTCGCAGACGGTAAGACGCTGGAGCCGCGTCAGCAGTATTATTACGCGCGGGAGTTGTACTATCACAAGCGGTATGAGGAAGCGATCCCTGTGTTTGAACAGTTTCTGCTCTCACCGGAAGGATGGATTGAGAATAAAATAGAGGCGTGCTCGATCTGCGCCAGCTGTTATTCCCGGCTGGGACAGGAACAATCTGCACTGTTCACGCTTTTGCGCAGTATGAGCTTTGATTTGCCAAGAGCGGAATTGTGCTGTGATATCGGGAACTATTTTCTGGAACACGGAAATTACCATAATGCGATCTATTGGTACGAGACAGCACTGAATACACAAAAAAATGAATATTCAGGCGGATTTGTTCTGCCAGACTGCTATGACTATATCCCGCTTTTGCAGCTGTGCGTGTGTTACGACAGAATGGGAGACCGGCAAAAGGCAAAGGAGTACAATGACAGAGCCGGGATCTGCAAACCGTATTCCAAGGCATACCAATGCAACAAACAATATTTCGACAATCTTCAAAGTTCTTAGAGCGTGTTAGCAGCACGCTCTAATTTTTTTGTGGGCAGGGCGCTGTAGGAAAGCGGAGGGGCAAGGAACCAATTTCTTGAATTTACATAATATATTTGTAGAAAAAGATACTTTTTTGTCGAATCAGGGAAGTGTCTTTCACAAATAAAGATAAAGGAAGTGTTTTGTATGTATCAAAACAACACATGTAACTGTTGTCAGAACCAGTGTCCTTCTACCTGCTGTGAACGCGGTCCTGCGGGACCTAAGGGCGATCAGGGACCTATGGGGCCGCAGGGTGTCAAAGGAGATACTGGCTGTCCGGGACCTAAAGGTGACAAAGGAGATCCGGGTCCACAAGGGCCACAGGGTATTCCTGGTGCACCTGGTGCAAGAGGACCCAGAGGAAATACTGGTCCGGTAGGCCCTACTGGCAACACAGGACCAAGAGGTTTTGCAGGTCCGAGAGGTTATGCAGGCCCGCAGGGTATCCAGGGTATCCAGGGTGTACGCGGCGATATTGGCCCGAAAGGCGATCCGGGCTGTGAAGGCCCTAAGGGTGATGTCGGTCCACAGGGGCCAGCAGGTCCAGTGGGCCCGGTAGGTCCAGTAGGCCCGCAGGGTGATGCCGGTCCACAAGGTCCTAGAGGTATTCCGGGTCCAACCGGTCCAACGGGTCCGACGGGTCCTATGGGTCCACAGGGTGTGACTGGCCCGCAAGGGATTCAGGGTGTGACCGGACCAATTGGCGTTCAGGGACCGAAAGGGTGTCCGGGCGACGATGGTCCAACCGGCCCAACGGGTCCGACGGGAGCGACGGGAGCAACGGGAGCCACAGGAGCCACAGGAGCAGATGGAGCGACAGGTCCGACGGGAGCGACGGGAGCAAC
>CAMWXE010000058.1 GCA_947178145.1 uncultured Lachnospiraceae bacterium
CTTTTCTCTTATATGCAGTCCCTTTTTATACAGTTCTTCCGCTTTTTGGTATTCTGCTATGTAATTTAACAAATAGGCAATACTTGATATAAAACTAACATGTCCTATATCTTTTTCTATATCAACTTTATCAATAATACTTTCTGCAAAAGGAATATATTTTTGACATTCTAAAGCCGAACCGCTTTCTGGTATTTTCAAGCATCTATGGCATGCTTCTATTAATCCACGATGTTCTTCTGCCTTTGGTTTGCATTTTTCATAAATAAACTGTGCAAATACCGGATGCAGAGCATAGCTCTCTTGACCTATATCAAACTGCAGCCACCCTTTGCGGTACAACCCTGTCAAAATGTCCGCATCTTCCCCAACCCCAGCATCAGAAAGAAGCCATTGATTGCATACATTAGTAGCCAACGGAATATACGGAAAAGCAGAAAATGCCTCTAAGATATTCTGCTCTGCTACCGATAATCCAGACAAACTATACAAAGTTTCATAAGATTTCTGGATATTGACCAGCTTATCCTCTTCATCCCTGTATTCCAGACAAAAGCCATTCTGCTCCAGTTCCTCCCGCAATTTCTCCACATTCCAGTGTTTTGTCATAGCTAAATGCGCAAGAAATTCAACTGTAATGGTATGTCCTGCTGCCAGTTTATTTATAACATATTCTAGATCCGCCTCCTCTTCCGACGGCACTTTCATGTTACTTCCATCATACCTAATTCTCTCGTAAACCTTTTTACACTGCTCTGTGCTTAAAAAACCAATCTTGTACGGCTCAAACTCCCTGCTGAAGGATGTTCTTCTAGATGTCAGCACTACTGCTCCCGGGATATTCTTTAGCCTTCCCAACCCTGCATCTTCACCTATCGTTACATTCACATTGTCAACAAACAATAATAACCTTCCTCCCGATGCTAGATACTCTAGTTCCCTCCATGCCGCTTCTTGGTTCTGCTCAGGGCTGTCCTGCTGCTTAAACTTCAAACAGTTCTGCAGACTGCTGCCCATGTCCCCATTGTACTCAATATAGCCGATATGTTGGAAAGGTACTCTTTCAGCCTCTGCATGCTTATTCAGATATTCCTCGAACAGCTTCCTACAGATGTGAGTCTTCCCTATTCCACCCATGCCGCTTACCAAGACTGACTTGCGCCCTTCCTCTATCCTTTGGCGCAAGTCCTGCAATTCCGTTTCACGCCCGGTAAAATATGTTGTAGGCTTTATATTAACGTTATGAGTAACGACAAATTCACGCTCATTATCCTGAAACATGGATGTATAGTAGTTTTTTGTCTGATTACCCCCAACATAATCACCTTGTACATTACCCTCTTTAAGATGGTTATCTATTTTCTGATCCACTATAACCCTCCTCAATATCAGCTCTTTAGTATCGCTTTCTCTATCTGTATTTCCACTTCCTGAATATCCGGATTGTTCCTATCAGCAACCATGCTCAAAAACTCACCTA
This sequence comes from uncultured Lachnospiraceae bacterium, assembly GCA_947178145.1. Classification (GTDB taxonomy): domain Bacteria; phylum Bacillota; class Clostridia; order Lachnospirales; family Lachnospiraceae; genus COE1. Next base: position 1,481 of record CAMWXE010000058.1, read on the forward strand.
TAGAAGATGCAATACTTTTATAACGTCTCAAATCTTCTGCCAGTTCCACAGTCCCTGCCGGATCTAGTCCCTTTATAGCAGCCTCCAGTTTGTCACACTCCTGCTGCCAATACTTTATATACTCCGCACATACCAGCGGATCATATATGCCTGTCTCCACAACAGCCGGAAATATCCTGTCTGCATACTCCCGTTCTTTCATCATCTCCGTAACTTCAAACATACAGTTCTTTGATTTCAGGTATGAATCACTAACAATCAAGACCGCGTAATCCTGATCGCGAATGCTCTTCATAAACTCACGTATACTTTTCCATGCACCAATATCACGCACATCCCTTTTCACGGTTATTCCGGAAATCCTCGACAAATACTTATCAATTCTGTCTGCCGTTTCCCCATCATGCCAGTTATAGGAAAGGAATATTGTTTTGTCATTTTTACCCTCTTGGACACGTTCTTCTGTTTGATGAACGTAATAATTGTTCGTGACAATGTTTCCCCCTGCATAGCTGCCCCCTATTGTAACATTGTTCAGGTCATTAATAATTTGTTGTCCCATAGTCCTTACCTCCATAAATGTTCAAAATATGCCACGACTAAGTCTTCCACAGAAATATTAATCCTTGGCAGCAGGATTCAAAAGGAAAACCAAATAGCATTATACTTTCCCTCATTATCTTTTATCAGCTTTCATCTATCTCCATTATAGTACTACTTACGACTAGAAACAACTTATTATTACCAAAACTTTCCAAAAACTGCTGTCAGAGACAGCCTTTCTATAGCTCCCAATTTGCCCTCTCTGGCCTCTTTTTCCCTCACAGCATAAAAATATCGTTTCTGCTCCTAAACCGTCAAAATGAAGCCCCTGCGTGTGCCACAGACATACTTCATGCAATGTCCTTCACATGGCAGCAGATTCTCCCAATTGGATATAATCATAATAGATGACCATCTATCAGAGTGTTTTCGGTTTGTAATCTTAGCTGTATAGCAGATCAGAGCCTCATACAGTAACAATATTCTTTCTCTATCTCTTTTTCTTACTCTTAGTTACACAGTGTTACAATGTAACGTTCTGGCAGCGGGATATACATTCTATATGCTGTTCTACATATTTCTATAGAAAATCTTTATAAATACATAAAATCATACGCATCGTAATCTATAGAACTATATAGAATTTATACATAGTTTTATATAATGTAATTGCTATTTAATAGAAAATCTACATAATTTTATAGTTATTCTATTGAATTATGTAGATACATATATTATAATAGGATATAGAAAGGTAGGTGACAAAATGGCTTTCTCATATGACAAATTATGGAAGCTTCTCATTAACAAGAAAATGACCAAAGAAAATTTTCGTATACTGATAAAAGCCTCCCCAACAACGATAGCAGCTATGGGAAAAGGTGAGGGTATCTCCCCAAAAGTTTTGGAGCGTATCTGTATTGCTTTCGAATGCCAGCCTGGTGACATCATGGAATATGTCTTTAACAAGGCTGATTCCTCACCACCTGCTGCCATCAGCACAGAGGAACCAGTACACGCTCCAGAACAAACCACTGCTGCCGTAAAGAATACTGAAAAGCAGTACCGGCGCTTTACTCAGAAGGATGCAGCGCAAATTGACCGTCAAAGACTGATCAGCGACATTCAGTACCAGTTAGATATCAGCCTAACATTTGGCAGTGATGTGTTCTCCTCTTTGCTTGCCGAAGCAAAGCAGTCAAAGCCTTCCCCATCAGACGGCATTGCAAAAACAGCGTCAAACAATACTGCTGCCTCTCCTGATACTGAGCATAAAGCCCCTTCCTATGATCCAGCTATTGCAGGGAACGAAACCCTGAGTGAGAAACTTGCAAGACTGCGCCGGGAGCATTCATCACAGGAGTCGACTAGCTCCGAAACACTCCCCGTCTAAATTGTACCTAACAAGAAAACCGCCTCAGTACCCATCAAAGTACAGTGAAGCGGTTTTCTTTATCCACATGCGTTTATAAAGTCTATTTTGCGTTTTTATCCCTTTACCCTTATAATTTTCTACCCTCATACCATTTTAAGCGCGATTTACACATTTTCACGCCGACTATCGTCGTGTTTTGCAATATTTTTACGCATTCTTTCAGCCATAATTTCCCTTTGCTCTTCCGTAATCTGCTGTGTAGGGTTTATCTTAATCCATGCAACCGGGATATGAGCGCATAAGCTGCCGTCCTTATTCTCTGCCACTATCTCGCATTCCTCCGGGCGCTCTGCTGCCAGTCTCTTTATACGACTTTTATACCGCCCTTGTGAAAAGCTGACGGTTGCCCTCTCGCTGTCCTTCATGAACTCAATTACATTTTCCACATTACCAGAAACTTCCGGCAGCAGGATCTCACCTACCGAAACATCGATAACCTCCGCTACTCTTTCCGCTGCGTCATCGGATGCAAAGCCATCTTTCAGAATCCCTTGCAATGCTCTTGGACTAAGTCCTGTACTGCTGCATACCATTTCTTCTGTCAGGTTCTTTGTTTCCATGACTTCCATAATCATTTTACCATTTAATCTCATATTTGTACCTTTCCTTTCCCAGCCTGATCAACGCCACTATTAACTATTTTCTCTTTCTGTGACACTATCCGACTTTTGCAACGTTGCAATCGGTCATGACTTATATGGAATGCAACGTTGCATAAAAACACTGTTCGTTTTCCGTTCCGTAGGAATCCCATACAGGAAATTTTTCTATATGGCAGTAGTCGCTTAATTCCACCAATTGGAAGCCTTTCAAGCATTCCTGCCTCTTCACTCTGAACCATAGATAATTGCAACGTTGCAATCAATTGTTTTGTTTTCAAAAATATTATCACGCCAATAACGCTTATATCCATTTCAGAGTGATTAAGAACATACGTTTTATATCTCCTCTACATTTCCGAAATACCCTAATCACACAGATATTGCATACCACCAATAGTCCATTAGGCTGCTGATAAGGTTCTCAATATCCTCCGTATAGCAGCAGGCTTTTAAATGACTGCCCTATGCCCTCTCTTTTACCCTCTGAAAGCTTTTCCACGACTGGAAGCAGTTTTATATGCCTATATCATAAAATTACCAAGACAGGGCAATCTACAACTTATCCACAGTCTATCCACAATCTCCTGTGATCAAATCATAACACCACTACCCGTTGTCACTTTCAGTATCAAACAACATGGCTGCAAGCCTTCTCTCATTCTCCCGGATATCTGCATAGATTGTGCCCTCACTACATCCGTATTCTTCTGCAATGGCAGCAGGGGAAACACCATCAAGGCATTTCTGCAGGATCTCCACTTTTCGAACATCCGTGTCAATGCAACCGTTCAGATCATGACAATATGCATCATAAGCCCTCACCGCATCATCAAACTTTCCCATGATGTCCCTTGTGGACCGCCTTCCATGCGCTACTGCGGTCCGCTCCTTTTCCCCTTTGAACAGATCAAGGACATAATCCCCTGCCAGACCGTGAAAAAGCCTGCTGCCTTCTGTCAGGATACGGACAGCTTTCCCCTTGTCCTCCGGCCAGCTCATTGCTGCAGATATCCCCATGCAGAGCATCAGCATTTCATCAGCGCACCTGTCAATATAATTCCATACCGTTTCTTTCACTACTCCCAGCTTCGCGGCGATCGCCCTGCTGCCGACATGCGCATCTACCATATACCGGTATACAAACGCATTGTATCTGTCCCTTGCATGTCCATCATGGCAGCAGGATACATATTCCCGGTACTCTCCGATCAGTCTTTTCAACGCTTCCGCATTTCTTCCGTCACGATAGCCGGCAAATGAATTTTTCAATACCTTCCTGCAGGCCTGCACCTCCCCTGCCTTGATGCCTTTGAACATGGCAGCAGAGAGCAGCCTGTCCTTTCTGCTTTCCCTGTATTCCCTTGCAAAATAATCATAAAAATACGTCATTTTCCCATCTCCTGACTCAGAGCAGAAACCCACTGCCCATATTATCAATCTCCTCCATGTCGGCGTAATCGCTCAGGCGCCGCGGATCCACATGATAGCCTTCCCACATGAAGCTTTCCAGCTTTCTCCTGTACTTTGAATGGAGTATCTTATAAAAGCCTTTCTTTATGCGTTCATCAACCGCCTGCCTGGTGCAGCTGAATATCTCGGCCGTCCTGGCATAACTCTTCCGCTGGTAATATGCACACCGTATCATCAGGGCAGTTTTATCATCCAGAATGGAAAGAGCCGCCTCCAGTTCTTCATGCAGCTCCCTTTGGTATTCACTGCCTCCTGCCAGAGCATCCACCCTTTCATCTGATGACAGCAGATCAAGGAGACTGGTGCCTCCATCATCCGATATGTATTCATCAAGACTCTTTGTACTCATATTCAGCATGGTTTTCTCCAGATGGCACAGGGAACGGTAGGAAATGCACAATGTTCTCTGTATTTCCCCCGGATCCGGATCCCTGTGGAATTCCTCCCTGTATTCCTGCTTGAATGCGGCCAGCTTTCTCATTCTTGTTTTAAGATATCCCGGGACACGCACCATATAGGTATTCAGGCCATTGTAGCGGTAGACAGACTTTCGGATTCCATACTCTGCGTAAGTCAGGAATTTCGCTCCTTTCCCGATATCAAATGAATGGGCAGCCTCCACCAGTCCAATAAACCCCTCCTGCAGGAAATCATTAAAATCCTGGCCGCTGCAACTGCCCACATATTTTTTAATGCATCGTACCACAAAGCCTTTGTTTTTCTTCCAGAGCCGCTCCTGATTGGCTGTCACTTCTATGCCTTTTTGAATCTGCTCGACAATCTCCTCGTTTGACACTGCTGCCGCTGCCTCCTTCCCGGAAGGATACCGTTGCAGCAGTCAGGGCCTTCCGCATTATTTCTGTATGCAACGTACTTGTCACTTACGTAAGTACATTCTTTAAAAATTCCTTGGTATGCCTGTCCGCGATCTGGTTCCTTACATTGACCTCCGGCATTATGACCGGGACAGATACCGCATATATCCTGTCCGTGATCCTGGAATCTGTTTTTAGGTCCTCCATACGTACATTACTGGTGAATATTGTTGGTAGATGGTTTGTATACCTCCTGTCAATCAGCCGGAATAATGCAGTGGTTATCCAGTCCTTGCCCGTATCCTGCGCCCCTATATCATCCAGTATCAGCAGTCCCGCCTCAAATATGGACTTCACAACCTCCCTGCTGCCATCATCCCTTGCCCTCACAAGCTCTATATAGTCAGTCTCATTGATGAACTTGACCGAGATGTCATGTATTTTCAGTATCTCATTTGCCACGGAGCATGCGATCATGGTCTTGCCAGAGCCTTTTGTATGCGAATAAAGATACAGCCCCCGCCCCTCGCGTCGGAATGCATTGAAGTTGGTCACGAATGCATTTACAATTTTCTTCTGCGGCTCCATGCTGTCACCACCATACTTTCCCCAGTCCACGCTCCTGCCCATGCAGTACACATATTCAGGAGGCATTCCGCTCCTGCTCCGGCGCTCACTGAGTTGTGAATCCAGTATAATGCCGTCTTCCACAAATATCCCCTGGGTGTCATATCCGACATCCTCATACCGGTGGTAGACCATCAGCCCGCTGCGTGTCTCCGTTTTGACTTCCTCCACCCTGGTCACTGTCGCCAGTCCCCAGGAACTGCTCATAGAAGTCTGCTGCTTTTCCCCAACCCTGACTGCCATCCCCAAGTGAATCACCGCCTCCTTTATTCTGCCTGTCCTGATAATTGCCATCCAGGACCTTCGCCATATTCGCATCTGCTACCATCCAGTCAAAATTTGCTGACCAGTTCCGGTTGTTGCCGCCTTTCAAAAAACTGCTGCCCTCTGCCATCTCAAACAGCCGTTTAAAATCCTGTACTGAATATCCCTGGTTGAATCTTGCCCTGATCGCCTTTTTCCGTCTGTCGGATAACCTGGTAAGTTTTGGATATGACACACAGGTGTCATTATACATATCAGCTATAAGCTGATAATCTATGTTGTTTTTTATATTGTTATTGTTTGTAATGTTATTGTTAGTTTCCTTACTGCTCGTAGTCGAGCTATCCGTATCCCTATTATCGGTAATCGGAAAATAGTTTTTTTCCGTTTCCTCATTATGAGTAATCGGATAATCCAATATTGTTACTTCATGTGTGAGACGGTAAATAGTCCGCCCGAACTTGCCGTTGTTTAAAGTCTGATGCTTTTCAACAACCCCTGCTGCCACAAGTGCATTGATATGACGGTAAAAGGTATCTTTGCCCATATCCATTTCTTTGGTGATCGTTTCCACGCTTGGATAACATTCATCAGTGGTCCCGCAAAAAGATGACAGATAAGCATACAGGCCTTTTGTCGCCGCCGGCAGATTACTGTTTCGTGTTACATCCTGATATACCACTCCATAGCCCCCTTTCTTTTTCATTGTCCTTCTCCTTACGTCTGACTGTTCCACACATTCCTTTACTCTCCTGATAAAGAATCCAGATTCCTTTATAACTCACTGTGTTCATCACACCACTGGTCAAACTTTACCCTGTCAACCAGAATACGCCTGCCTATTTTGAAGATGGCATTGGCCGTCTCTGCGAGCTCCCTGGCTGCTGCCGTGCCGACGCTGGTATAGATGGAAAATTCCCCAATATCCAGCAGACGTTTGTCTATTAGTGAAATGCCTGATGTTCCTTTGTCGCGTACGTTCATAGATTTAGCTCCTTCCTGATTGTGTTGCTTTGTCTGTTGTTTCTTGTTCTTTTGCAGGTATTGATAAACTGCTATAAAAACATTATAGCAAATTGCATTTTTCAGATTTCCTTGTCCAGAATGTATCAAAATGTATCAAAATTCCATTCATTTTGAGTAATGAACAACAGGAAAAGTAGACAGTAATAAATTTTAACACCATGCCTTGTCAAGTACTTTTTTTATAATTTCTCAAATTTTTTCAACCTCATATTTGACACCAGATTACACCAAAATTGACACCATTTTTCTGATTTATCCATGAGCAAAGACAAAGCATAATAAGGACAAATGCCGTGATTTCAAGGGCTGTGGGGCACAACTTAAAAACCGATAGCCTGCATGATTTTATTCTCGTGGAAACCCTGCATATTCTCTGGCTTTGTAGCAGTCCTCGCTACCGCAAACCAACGCTTTTCGTTTCCGACCATATAAATATATGTCTTGGTCCATTTAAGGATTTCTGAGAGCAAAGGAGACCTACTCATCCATTTGCTTACCTCGGACCACAGTACATCATGCAATTGCTGCTTCGTAGGAGCGGTGGCGACAATTCTCGGATACGGATAGCAACACAGGAACCACAGCAGCGCAACAGCCTCCAGACCTGTTTTTCCAACACCTTGCCCGGACTTTATCGCAACCTTTGGATTTGCTGCTAAATCCATCAGAGCATCCTTCTGCCATTCATCCGGCTCGAACTTCAATACCTCCTGAGCAAACAGAACGGGATCCTTGCGATACTCTGGAATCTTCTTTTGGAAGAATCGCCTGCGTAAAGCTCGTGAATTCTTATTCATAGCTCTCCACCTCTTCCCCCAGAACAGCTGCAATCCAATCGTCAACCGCTTCGTTGCCATCGTTCTCATTCTCGATTTTCGCCTTTTCAAGCCTGAGCTTTGACAATGCTTTGATTGCCTTTGTCTTTTTACCCTGGACGGTGGAAAGTTCCTGCTCCAATCTGGCTATAACCATATCCTTGTTTGTGGTATGCGTCTGTATGTTATAGGACTTACCCGGAAGAATGTCTCCCTTATCGACCTTTATCTTCTGGCGCCTATCATATTCAGCCTCTTCCTCATTGTTTTTGAAGGACCGCTTTTCCTCAAACCGGCTCACATCTGCAACAGCGACTTCACCATTCATTTCCCGGTATTTATTGATCGCCTTTAATATCCTGCGCTCACGAATGGAAAAAAGCTGTATCTGCTCCAACAGCAGTTTTTCTTCATCCTCTGGAACGGTTCCGACAAGTTCCTGCTCATCTTTATCCAGAACATCCATGAATACCGGTGTATATCCTCCATGCTTAACCGCTGCATCGGGAGATATCCTCTGTTTGGGATTTGGATTGCCGGAGCCCCCTTTAGCGTTCTGGTTCTTGGGCTGACCGCCGCGCTTTTTCTTTTGCAACGTTGCACTTTTTTTATCATCTTTTTTCGCAACGTTGCGTTTGTTTTTTTTTGACTTGTCTCCCCATCCGTACCTGTTCTTCCAACTGCGAACGGTTCCATCGGAAACTCCCAGCTTTTTTGCGATTTCTACCATAGCCATTCCATCATTGAACAGCTTTTCAGCTTCGATAACTTTTTCGCTCGGTGCCCTCGGCATATCACCACCTCTCTCCTATTCGTTTTGTGTTTCGTGGGAACGCAAGAGAGGGAGCATACGCTCCCCCGTGTGTGTCGCTCACGAATATTATTTGTTAAAACATTAAATCTTCGTTATAAACTCCGCTTTTGAAAAGCCCTGATTTGGCTTAATCATCATTCTCAGGAAGTCTTCTTTGGAGAAATCCGAGAGCCGGAATACTTCCTCCGGGCGCATTCCAAGCTGCTTTCCGATTTCCTCTACTGTTTTTCCCTCGCCGATAAGCTCCTTTACAATGGCTTTCATAGGCTCCAGTAAATGTGTACCCCTGGCTCTGTTATGAGTAACGGTACCGTATATATTCCCCGCTTTGTCCTTATGCTCCACGACAACAACTGGAACCTTGCCTTCGAGCAGGGATTTCAGCGGTTCCTCTCCTGCAACAGTCCAGCGGTGGAAACCATCAATAATCGTAAAATCTGGTCTTACCACTATTGGCAGCGTCCATCCGTTGGTCAGTATGGATTGCTTCAACAATTCCAAATTCTGTTTTGATACTTTGTTCGGGTTATAATCATTCGGCTTTACAATTCCCCTGTCTACCCACTGCAGCGTTGACAGAGGGCTTACCATTTTCTTATCCATTTGACAGTCCCTCCTTTTTCTTGGCCTCCGTAATGTATTTACCGTATATCCTCTGATACAACGCCCTAAACGATCTCAGCTTCGGATCGCCGGAAATGAGCCCTTCATAAATCACCTTGCAGTCCTTATTGTCAGCAATAGCAGACACACTCATGAAGAAATTCCGGTACCTGTCAGCTACATACCGCTTATGTTCCGTCTGGAAATTCCCGTCCATGTCTGAAAACAATTCCAAGAGAGCGGCCTTGTAATCTTTCTCCGCCATTCCCTGTTCATTCTGTTTTCTCGTAACGGTACTTCTCCCAAACATCTCGCTATCCCAATACAGAGCAGCGAGATAGGCATTTGGCTCACGCCGCACGATCCTTTCCATAAGATCCGGATAATACTCATTCATTTTTACGAGGCTCTTTGCGGTATCAATGGAAAAGAACTGTGATACCCTAAGCTGCCCCTTTCGTGTGCCAGCTTGCCACAGGAATAGATAAATTTCCGGTATATTAACCTTTTCTTTAAGGAGGTACAGCCACACATCATTATTGGTCCAGTCATAAATGGGAAATACATGGTGCTTATTTGTCATGGACTTTCCCGCTGTCAACATGGCTGCCACATTCTGCAACCGCTGAACTGATTCTGCTGTCCGAATTCCCGTAATGGTTATCCCGCCAGTGCATATCCTGTATAGAAAATCCTGATATGTATCTATGCGAGATCGCAGTAATGGGTGGTTTTGGATAGCGAACGATGGGGGCTGTCTTACCCAAACATCTTTTTTATATCTGTCCCAGCAGATGAAAGTTTCATCATTGGACAGCTCATTAAAGCAGTTGTAGTGTTTCACCTCCAGGCAGAACCACTCAAACTTTGCTCCAACTAACATGAATTTCTTTCGCCACTCCCTCACTTTTTCTTCTATGCATGGGAAAATGGCCTCTTCATCAATAAACTGCACGATAAGCTGCGCCGGATTGATTTCCCCTGTCTGTATCAGATTCAAAACGAGCTGCGACAGGCACAGGCTATCCTTTCCACCGCTAAAGGACATATAAACCGGGAGACTGTTTCGGAACACATTTCGGATTCTGATCTTCGCAGCTTCTACAACATCAATGCTGGCCGGGCATCTCTTTATAGCCATATCTTCTCTCCACAATTCGGGCAGATAACAAATTTTTTGATTTCAGCGGTGTCTCCATCATCCCCCGCGGGCTCCTGCTGTATAGGTACTGCCGGCATCTGCTCTTTCTGCCCATCCTCCTGCTCTGAATCCATCCATTGTATCTGTTGTTCCTTTTTCTCGCCATTTTCTTTGATACTTCGGATTTCCTCTTCGTCGAGGGTACCGTATTCAGAGAGTTTATCTGTAATATCCTCCGCCTCTGATACCATCTGCTTTAAGATTTCTTCATCAAATCCAGGGATATCCAAATCCCCCTGCAGATCTTCCAGAAAGCTGTTCAGTGTTTCCAGGTTCTCAATTCCCAAGCTGAAAATCTTATTGTCAGCAATCATCAGCTTCTTTTTCTGATTTTCAGTGAGATTATCATACCGATATACATCTGCTGTTTCCTTCCCCATAGCAATGAGTGTGTCGTACAGACCATTTCCCGCCAGAATGATGTTGTTCTCGTCAATAACAATGGGACGGATCTGTCCGAACATCTTCACGCTACGTTGGAACTCCTTCAGCTGCTGTTCAGTATGAATTCTGACATTCTTCTCCGGCTTGACAAGGTCAGCCAGTTTCATTGTGGTTATTTCCATGTTCGTGTCCTCCTGTGATTTATTGGAGGAACGATTAATGTATGATATATATACTATCTGCAAATAGCAAAAAGGCAGCCTGCAAACAACCGCTTGCAAGTGCTGTCAAATGTCAGCGTATTTATTCAAGGTTTTCCAGAAAATCTTTTGCACTCTGGATATACTTTGCAGCTTCGGTCACAATGAAGCTGTCAATCTCATAGATTTCTGCCCACGCATTTTCCACACTCCCGGTCCACTGTCTTGCCGGCCAAGGATGCGTGCCGCAGAGATAGCCATTTTTCCAGTCATAAATCGGCGGCATTTCCAGATTGTAATAATGTATATATGCCAATACCTGTTCATGCGTCCAATCGGACATAGGGCTGTATCTTGTTACTCCCTGTCCGTTGGTGTAAATATTATCTCCCCTTCCAACATAATTTCCGTCGACTCTCCGTCTTCCAAGCAACAGCATATCCAGATCATGCTCTTTGTAATATTTTGTCTGTCCTCTATGCTGGACAATCTGAAACCATTGTGCCGCAAATTTGCTGTCCTGCGGAAAAAGCATATTCGGATGGGCTGCCAGCCATTTCATATCCTGCCCTGTGTTGATTACGGACAATTCCGGCGGCTTATGTTCCTCTACCCATTCTGTAAATGCTTTATACTCCAAATTGCTTATTACGAGGACACAAGGGGTTATCCCTGCCCACTGGCAGATTTCGCCGAGCACCAGGGAATCCTTTCCTCCACTCCATGCGTATGCGGCTTTCTTCCCTTTTGTCTTCTTTTTGATATCCTTTACCGTCTTCTCGACCATCTGATCCAGTTCTTTTTTTGTTACCAACTGCTCTATTTTCCCAAATGTATCTATCCAATCAGAGTTTTTCCCCTCTGCTTTCTGCCAAGTACATCACCCATTCCGTACACCTCTCTTTCTGCTTACTGCCAAAGCCACCGCTCCGGAAAGAATAACCGTCAAAAGACTGCCTGCAGTCTTATAAATTGCAATTCCCTGCATATTCCCATATCCGAATACCGGCAATCCGATAATCAGTGCGGATATAATTCCTACGACAATTCCCTGCGGCTTCAATTCCATTCCTTTGAGGGTGAATATTGTCGGAAGCAGGGTGGCAGCTCTCAATGTTCCGTACATCAGAAACAGGTGCGTTACTGTCAGTCCCGGTATGTTGGCTACGGCAATTCCGACAGCCAACAGTAAAATCATAGCGAACTTTGTTTTTCCGAGCGTCTTTTCCTTGAAAATGTCTGTTGTGAGGGATGATATTGCACACAGGTTGCTATCCATTGTAGACAACAGCCCCGACACGATCATAAACAGGAACGGAATAACCGCCCATGCCGGGAATAATGTGCTTATCAGTTCAAAATTGATTATTCCGGTATCCGCTGCAATATAACCCATGCCGGCACCAATAAAACCGAGCATACCCATTGACAAAGGCACAATCCCAAACAGCAGTGCTCCCACAAAGAAAGCCCTGCCTATTCTGTCTTTCTTAACACAGAATGCCCTCTGCCAAAAGCACTGGTCTCCAAACGGTCCTGAGATAAGCCCTATCGTTGTAGGAAGCCCGAACCCTAAAAAGATTTCCCATCCTCTCTTTGAGAATAGTGATCCGGCATCCCCTGCGGCTCCTCCTAAACTCGTAACCAGCGTTTCCAGTCCTCCACCATTCTTTACACCAAAAGCAACAAAACCAATGCTGGCGGCCAACATGAATACCATCTGGACCGCATCTGTCAGTATCGATGCTTTGATTCCAGAAAACTGTGAGTAGGAAAATGCAATCACTGCCATAATAACTGTCATAGCTGCAAATGGTATTCCCGTAAGCATACTTAATATCTTGCTGCCCGCCAACAGCTGCACTCCTGTCGATAATGCCGACAATGTGCCGAGCTGGAACAGGTATGTATTCCTCACAGCTTTGGAATGATATTTCCCATACATATAGCCGGACAACGTAATTCCCTCCGGCATCTCTTCCCTTATCTTCTTTGCAAAGGGAATGAACAGTATCAGACACAGTACGTTCGGAATCAGAAACCAAAAGAGCCCTGCAAAGCCCTTTGTGTAGGCATTCTCAGTTGATGTGAATAGCGCCGGTGCCCATATCCATGTGGCTGCTATGCTTAAAGCCGACACCATCCAGCCTGTGTTCCTATTTCCAACACAGAATTTCTCGATATTGTTCTCTTTTTTCGTCATAAATACTGTTACCCCAAACATTACCACTGCATAGGTCAACAGCACAATCAAAGTATAATTCATGCTTTTCCTCCATTTTTTTATTTTGGAGGAGCTTCATGCTTCCCTGTGTCTGATTCGCCCCTTTCCTGGAAAAACTGCACGAAAAAAGGAAGCCTGATATCACTTAGACTTCCTTGACGCTTGATTTAAAATTTTACAAATACAATTTTCTCACATATATATTGCATTGTCAATTGAGACTTTTTTGAGCGGGGAGATTTAATGTACGTTCAGGCCATCCACCCCGAATATCAGAGCAGTCAACCTCTCAGTCGCAACCCTCAAATCAGAATAGACGGTATCTTTTGATATATGCTGCTTTTCCGCTATCTCTTTCGCAGACAAGGTATCTTCTGCCATATACATATCCCATACAACATCATACCTCCGCATATCAATATCCCTGCTTAGGGACTTATCACAATATGCCGCATACAAACCAAACATGGTTTCAATGTGGGACACAATGACTGCAGTCCTTGTTGCGCTACGTTTTATACTTTCAATGATAACCTCATTATCATACATTGTCATCATCGATTCCAGTATGTCCAACGCAGACTCCTCCATCTGTGTCCGACCAAACACGGAGTTTTGTGCGTGTTCTTTCAACATATGGTAGTTTCGCAAAAGCAACTTTGTATTTCTCAAACGACGATCACTTCTACTTTTGTATTCTTTCTCCCGTTTCTGGTCAAAAGCCTTAAGTGCTTCCTTTGCTCCAATAGCAGCTGCTTTCTCATAGATTTCTTTCAACTGTACAGATGTCAATGTTACTAACACTTTTTCGTCTGTTGCCTGGTTCATGCCATACCCTCCTATTTTATTTACAATCCTGACAGAATTGTGATATAATGAATTTGTCTGGTGGGAGGGTTGCGAAAGCACTCTCCTTTTCCTATATTGCCCCAGTAACCTTCAGGTACTCTTGTAGTCTCATCTGCCCCGGAATCAGACAATATGTGTTATCGCATGCTGTCTTATCGTGCTGCTTTGACGTAGTGCGTTTCTTAATCCGTACTGATATACTACTTCCAAAAAAATTTCTATAGCAAACTGGTCCATATCCAGCTTCGATGCTCTGTGGGCTTTTCAGAGATCTTCCACATATTTTACATTTCATATTCCCAGCCTCCATTATTCGATATCATTATCAGGAAACTCTACTCTAACATATTTGCTTTTTTTTCTGTTCTTTCTTGCTCTTGCAATACTATTGGCTATTGTTGTCGGACTTACCCCAATCAGCGCCCCCAATTCTTTTCTTGTATCTGCTACTGCTAAAGGCAGTTCATATATATCTTTAGTTACCAACATAAATATGTATTTCACTTTATTCAATCCCTTCTAAATTTATCTATATTCAGTTTTTCTTCGAAACTAATAACCATATTATACCCTTTCCTAATTTTTTCTGAGATAATCTAAAACTTTTTCTTCATTCAACAAGCCTTGTTCCTGCAGATAATTTATAAAATTCATGGGACAATCTTGTATTTTTGCACCTAGTTCGCTATTTTCCTCTAACCATTTTTTGTATCTATTTTCTAGTTTTACCCGATCGCTAAACACTATCATTTCAAGCACCTCTTAAATTTCAGGCTACAATTCTATTTTTTGCCCACAATATCTACAATAAAGACATGATCCAGTAAGCGCTTTACCACATTTCGGACACCAATATGAGGTCGCACCCTTGGCAAACTTTATCTTTAGATATTTTCCTTGCACAATTTTCACAATCACCTGTAGTGCACAATCCGCAGAAATTTAGGTATTTAATTGTTTTTATTATTTCTTTATTTGTCATTTTCCACCTTCCTTAAATGATTAAATTTCAGTTTAGCTTGTCATCTATAGATCAATCTGTTTCGTTCTGCAATCCCATCCTCTTTCATGCAGGATCAATTCACTGGGAACATATTTTACGCTGGTATCATTAGATATATTTGTCAATCTACCTTTCGTAAGATCATAAGCATTAGGACTATCGTAGTCATGCGATACTTTCATAAAAATTCTATCATCATATTTGAAAATATCATCAAGTCCTAGATCCTCAAATTTTTTCTCTTCATTTACTGACTTATCAATAATACGCATTTCACACAACACCTCTCCCTAAATCCTTATTCAATGGTTATTGGCCTGATATCAATGACTTTGAAAAACCCAGGTATCTCACCAATCTCATCAATATATTCTTCTACCAGATTGCGAAGGCGCTCCTCATATACCTTATATACAGCCCTTCGGTTCCCAGTCAGGCCAGAGACATCCCAGTCCTCGGATACATCCCCAACCTGTTCATACATATCTTCCTCAACAGCCTCCAGCTGCAGAGACAGGTCTATACCACCGATTCGTACATCATCGCACAATCCCACATAAATTGTATCACCATAAATATATCCACTTCCCATTGCATCCCTGATGCAATCCTCAACTGTTTCAAACTTTCCATTATTCCAGATTTCCTGATCTTCGCGCTCCGCCCACGTATACATTTGCTTCGCCACCTCCAAATTCCTTATTTTCATATTGCTCTGTCATACAGTTTCTTCTCCCTTCTTACGTTTATATGGGCAATAATGCCACACACAATTTACCTTGTAGCTGTTTTTGTTATAATCTTCACTCAGACAATTACCAAAACTGCTGCCATGATAAACACATTCATTGCAATAATCAGGGTGACATGGATGCAATATTATTTCTGCCATCTTGTTACATCCTTAAATAGTGCCAGATTTCTTCCGTTATTTTTGTTTGTCCCTGACACTTTTCAAGTTCCTTTACTGCATCTTCCAACACATATCTGATATGTTCCACATTTTCTGGACTATACCCTGTATCTTCATAGGCTTTTAATTTGTATAGTGCACCGTATACACGATCATGAACATCTTTTAAAAGCGGCTGTCCTTCCTGCAGTAGCTCCCAAGGTACACCTTTCAGCATCCAGTGTCCTTGCCTGTCTTTTGCTATTAGTTCACCCATTACCTCTTCCCCCTTTAAATCCTTATTTTTCCAACAAACATTCTGCATCATTTACTGCATCGCAAAGCGCACACATAATACTACAAGTCCCAGTCCATATTCTATGTGGACAATTTTCACGTTTTTTCTTCCTAGGCATCTGTAAAATATCAGCAGTATCTGTGATTCCTTTGCCAAGCTTGTTTATATAATACTGCCCATATCGTGATGTGTGCTCATACGTTAGCAGCTGTGATTGTATTGCCTGCATAATTATCATTTGATTTTTTAAAATACATGACAACATCTTTTCCTGATTTCGCACCTTTGTTTTGTTCCATGTCATCTTATTGACTCCTTATTTTATAAATTAAATATCCTTATTTTATTTTTCCTTCTTACCACAATCATGAAATCCTTTATGTTCATATGTCGTGCCCCACCAGCCTCTTATATATCCTAATTTCTCCCCGGTTTTTATGCATTTGCATTTCTTTTTGTCCAAATGCGGACATAGTCCGTTACAATATCCCATTGCCCACCTCACAATTCCTCACGGCTGCGCGTAACTGTCAGCGCCAGTGCCTCTTCACCGATATCATTATCTTTTTCCTTGATATTCATATTCTTTTTACATTTTTCCATCTGCTTCTCGTAATCATATTCTATCTGTTCTGCCAGTCTGTCAGCCATCTTAATAAATTTGTCCCGATAATACTCCCTGTAAAACATGTCAGATCTGACCTCATCCAGCATTTTCACATAATCACGCAACATACAGATAATCAGAACAATATCGCCATAGGAACAGCTGACAACATAATCACACATTAGCTTCAAATTGATAGCTTTTTCAATCATTACCTGCTTTTCCTCTTCTTTGGATATTTCCTTTTCTACCTCCTGGAGAAATTGGAAGAAAAACCATAAATGATTTTGTTTATCCATTACAATTCACCCCACTTCACTTTCTGTTCTTCGCCCTAGAAGTGGCTGCTTTCAGTTCCGCTATACAAATGGCTGTTTCCTTAAACTCTCCGCTATACTCGCAAAGTCCGGTGTGATTTAATACTGCATGAGTTTCTCGCTTGATCAGTAACAGATTATCTATATCGGTATTGGTTTTATCATTATCCCGGAAGATAATTATGTAGCCTTTTGGTATCTTCCCATTAACTGATTCCCACACAACCCTATGTTTCAATTTCCATTTGTTTGGATCTGCAACCTTGACTTCAATGTATCCATCCGCATTTACACGCTCACTGCCTACCGGTCTGTAATTCGCCGGAATATGCCCTTTTTTGAACCAAGTTTTTTCACATCCGGCAGCACAGACACCTTTCTTTCCCTTATTAGGTGGTTCCTGCCCTTTCTGAAACCGCCCCGTCCTTCCAGTGCTTAAATGGTGATTGCCGATATAAGAATTAACCTGACTAAGAGAAATCTCCCAACCAAACTTCTCTGTAAATGCTTTTTGGATTTCTCTGTAACTATGCCCCAGAACATACTCTGTCATAAATTGCTGTTCTTCCGTTGTATATTGGTGTCCATACATCAATCCCAATCCTCCAATTGCTTAATTCTTTCCTGCAAATTCCGTACAGTTTCACGAAGTGTCTCATTTTCCTTCATCAGTCATTTATCTGTGACGCCAATCAAAGGAAGTTCCACCTTGTCACCTTGCCCATATTCATCAAGGTATTTCTTTGCCTGCAATGCAAGCGAACCATTATCAATTATCGTTTTGGCTACTTTTTGCAAAGCATCGCTGCGCTTAATCTCCTTATCCAATTCCTCTGCAGATAAATCCTCATTAGTGAGCCGATCCATCTCTTGGAACAGATATTCATTCAAATCATTTAGTGTGGTTCTGGTTCCCATCATTCTTACCTCCTCACTGTATCCATGCCTCTTGCGGCATGTTTTCTAAAATCCTATTCAAATCCTTTACACTTTCACCGTAGTCATAGCGAAATCCAAGCGATTCTTTTTCCGCTCTTTCATACGCTTCTTCTATCTGCTTAACCATCTGCAGATAACCAGTATTCTGATCCCGTAGGATATCAATAGCAGCTTTTAGACAATCATACCTGTGCCTTAATGCTATGAATGACTGGTAAACCTTAAAGCACTGTCTGGCCGCCGCTATCAAATCATCTTTTGTCAGTCGTTTGAGAATTTTTTTGCTTTCATCCTCTGCGTAGGCATCAGTACAGGATAAACCGAAATAATCCTGTTCATAGGAATCATATCCCAAAAGCCCTCCAAAATCCTCACCAGCTCCTATTGCCACAAAAAACTGATCGAAGCAATCAGGAATCCATTCTTCGTTTAAGTCTTCAAGCATTTTTTCGCATTCAGCACACAGGTCTCCGAACATCATTCTAAATTCGTATGCTTCATCTTCGTTTCCATCCAGCGCATTTATTAAAGTCTCTCCGTCTGTATCAGCATACCAATGAACATCTTCGCATTCCTCTTGGATATCCCACAATTCCTCTCGAATAGTCATTAAATTTAAGTTCTTTGCTATTGGCTTTTTATACCTAAGCTGCCTTGCCTTTTGCCTCTTTGTTTCCTCAGCATCCATACAAACCTCCTAGCTATGTGTGGCATTGAAATTTTCCATTGCCCACTTATTCCCTGTCGCTGCTACTGCAATCTTTGTACGCTCTTGTGGTGTTAGGACCCCATGTGGCAGACTGTCCAAAGCCTCCATAGTTCCGCATTCATCACAAATCATGGTTTTGTTATCAGTTCTCGATAATGCCAGAAGCCTTTCAAAACTCCTGCCACATTTAGGACATATCTTCATTTTCGCTTTCACCTTCGCTTTCACTTTCTTTTACTTTCCATCCAAAAATCCCTCGTTTGGCAATTACTTTCTCACACTTTTTGGTAAGTGTAACTTCTCCCTGTCCAAGCATTTGCAGAATGGTCGGTGTTGTTGTTCCTATTTCCGTTCCACATTTTCTGCAAATGAGAGGAATCCCCTCGGGGTATATTTCTCCGCATTCCTTACATCTGCAAACTTTTTTCCAATCACCCATTATCCTAACCTCCCAATACATCTAATTGTTATTGCCATTTTCTTTTCCTCTGGTCCTACACTTTGCACTATCCTATTAAATTCTTCGTCGCTTAAACTCTGGATGTGTTTCACTGTTTCCATTACTCTGTTCCAAACAACATATCCCAACAATGTATAAAATGCTTTCATCCAAGCCCTCCTAAATCCTCAAATGTTAGCTGTTTCCCAGGTGGCTCATAATTCATCCAAAGGACTTCTTTCTTCTTGGAGCATGTCTGAGAATATGCTATCATTTCGTATTTGTTCCATCCTGCCAGCATTGAATTGTAAAGCTCCGTTTCATAGCCACTGATAATTGCATATCCATTATGCTTTAAAAGCACATCCAGAAGTGCTTCATGGTCTTTATCATCCATCTCACACCTATACTGTTTCCCATGCCGGGTTTTCAACATATATGGCGGATCGCAATATATCAATACATTTTTATAATTAAAGCGTGGTATCAGTTCCAATGCTGGCCTGTTGTCTATCTGTACCCCTCTAAGCCTTTGC
Source organism: uncultured Lachnospiraceae bacterium (assembly GCA_947178145.1). GTDB lineage: Bacteria > Bacillota > Clostridia > Lachnospirales > Lachnospiraceae > COE1. The sequence continues at coordinate 21,093 of CAMWXE010000058.1, forward strand.
GCTGCCTGTATAATCTTTTCCGGAAGATTACACCAATCCTGTGATGCGTAGGAACGTTCCCTGCCCTGCACATCATTTTTCCACCCAACCTTTTCACCTGTTGTCCGAAAACCATGCCCCATATTCAAACGAATATAGAAATATAAGGCAGCTTCAAACTTATCCTCTGGTATCGCGTGATAAGCTTTTTCATATACTTCTCTGGAGTAAGGTGTCATGTAAATGCTTCTGGCTAATCTTTCGGGATCTGTTCTGATGCATTCAAACAAATTTACAACATTGCCATCCAAATCATTTACGGTTTCTATGTTTGACCTCGGCTTATTAAATAATATGGCGCCACTTCCAAAGAACGGCTCAAGGTAACTGTGATGTTCCGGAAAAAAGTTTATGATCCGATCCGAAAGAGACCATTTACTTCCCGGGTACTTTGCTATAGCTTTCATATCAATTTATCTATGGCCTCTATAGCTACAACTGCCACCACGCAGGCAATGAAGCCAAAGCAATAGGTCCGTTTATTAAACTTCTCATTATCACCCATCATTCCTAAAAATAGAATCACCGCAATAACCATAAGAATTATAGTTACCATAACTGCTCCTTTCCGGGCGGCAGCACCCACCGCCCTGCTTTATTTCGTGATATATTTTTCCTGTGAGACCAAAATTCGGTACTGTTACATGGTGCTTAATTTATTGCTACAGGAAGAACGATTGTCTTAAAATCGCTATCCTCAGCTTCAACAATCATGGGCATTTTGGGGCCTTCAAGAGAGATACCGACATTGTCACAGTCAAAAGCCTTTAATGTTTCCAGTACCAATCTCGCATCAAATCCAATTGTGAGGGGATCTGCAATCTTTTCCTGCAAATCTACCGTTTCATGGTAATCGGTTATTTTATCTTTGATACTCAAATTCAGCTGGCTCTCCTGCAGTTCGAATCTAACGGGGCATCTTTCCTCGGTACACATCTTTGCCCTTGTCATGGCATCCAGCAGCTCCGCTCTCGATACAACAGTATGTAGTGGCAGTTCCTTGAACATAGTCTGGTACTTGAAATACTCTCCTTCAATCAATCTGGTATAAACCTCAAAATCTTCTGTGATAAACACTGCCCCTGTCTTGTTATGCGTTATCTGAACATCCCCGGTCAATCCAAGCGATTTCAGCTTATCCACTGTATTCTTTGGTATCAGCAGTTCAAAATCTCCATCATAGTCCACTCTATCCCATGCCAAAACATGCCCATCCACCCCCACAAAATTCAGCTGACCGTCTGCCGCCTGCAGACACATAGAAGACATTACCGCATTATTTCCCTGAGCTGGTACCGCATAGGACACACGCTTCATGGATTCCAAAAGGAGATTAGCTTTTATTGTCAACTGATTTTCCGCTTTCTGTGTAGCTGTAGCTGGGAACTGTTCCGGCTCCATTGTCTGATACTTATTCTTGATTTTGTCTGCCTTAATAGTGATAGTATTTTTTGCCGTAACAGAAATATCCACTTCCCCATCTGGAAGATTACTGATAAGGTCAAAGGCTCTCTCTGGAATGATAAAACATTCGTCCTCTATGCCCTCTAACTTCGCCTTAACGGTCATTTCCATATTGTTAGCGATTAAATACCCTTCCTTAACTAAAACACCCTGTAAGACTGGCATTGTGGTTTTCTTGGGAACCACTCCCTTAATTTTGTTCAGCTTTGTTGCAAGCTCTGTTTTCTGTATTTTCATCTTTCAATTCCACTCCTTCCAAAATGAGTATTGTGCATTGCTTTTCCTGCAATTTATAAGGCTCCAGTTCATGCTCTGTCATAAACTTATGACCGAACAGTTCTTTCATTTTTTTCCAGACATCCCAGGGAACTCTATAAAATTTCATCAGTCCCATGGACACCATCACATAACAGTGCGCTCCAAACCGCTCATAAATATCAAGGCTCTTCCACTGCTTATCTGTGACTACTCTCTGGTTTATCCTGTCAGAATCAGTATGTTTTGCTTCAAACATAATCCCGGTTCCGTCACAGAGGATCCCTTTGTAATCCGGCTGTCCTTTTTTCTCGTAATATCCCCGGACCACTCCATTTGTGTCTTTACCTGTGATATGGAATGGTTCCGGGGTCTTCTCTATATGGGCCCATCCTTCTCTCAAGTAGAATTCACAGGCATTTGTCAGCCAGCGTTCAAAGGTCTCACCAGATGCCTTGCTCCTTCTTCCGATCAGCTGCCGCCTCGGATCAGACATTGGTCCACACCGCCAAATGCTTTTCAAGGATTGCCTGAATATCTGCCAGCTTAGTCGCCCCGATCCCCCGAACATTCTCAATTTCATTGATAATCTTCTCAATGCTGATCGACCTGTATTTAGGTGTCTGAGCCTTTCCCTGGTTAAAACCCTCGCTCCTTGCTTTCTCAACCCGATCCTCTACATAATGCACCAGCTGCTCGTCAGTCATTTTCCGCATCTTTACGGCCTTTTCATGGATGATACTTTCATCTATTGTGCGCCTGCAGTTTCTTTTCTTTGTCATAGTAATCTTCCTTTCCTCTCTTGATACTTTCCCCAGGGTTATGCTGGCAGTTCTGTCAGCATAACCCTCTCCATTCCGGTTCCATTTACCCATCTGTGTCACCAGAGCCTATCGCAATGCTGTCCGCCAGTTCTGCCAGATGGGGGATATCCAACCCCATATCCTGGCAGAATTTCTTGAAACATTCCTTGCACATAAATCCAAACTGTCTCGGCTGTTCTCCGCGCTTGGATCTTGCCAACAGCGTAATCATGTCGCTCTTTTTCAGCTTAGCCCTGCATGCAGCACAGACATCATACATTTTCGCTTCCATCTTCGGACTTATCGTCGAGTGCTGAAGCTGCTGCGGAAATTCTCTTCGCATGCCATCTTCTCCAACGATAGGAATCAGGCTGTCCTTCATAAACACCGGGATTCCTGATTTCTCACACCATGCCATAATATCCTCTATCCACTCCTTCTGAGGGATGATCCGGTTTTTCCTGCGCCCAGTTTCCGCACCGATAATTATCCAGTTTGGAGAAAATTCATCACGTTCCCACAGACGGAACGGCGCATGAATCGGCTCAATACTCCAGAACGTATTGTGCACATTTGACACGAAGCATTTATCTTCCAGCCTAGTGAGTGTGGAACCATACCACATATTTTTACCTGCCGGGAGGATTCCGGCTGAATCGATGCGCTCATATCTTTCTGGGTTCTTTGTGAGAAACAGGTAATTATGTATGGGGTACTTCCGGCAGATATTGAATATCTCCATAATCCATTCATCTGGCACCCAACTCCCGAACACGTCCGCCATAGCACCTACAAAAATGTTGTTTCCCATTTTCAGTTTTGCGGGAGTATCCAGCCGGTACCGGTGCAGCGTAGGGGCGAATCCAAAGGGGTATACAAGCGGATTCCCAGTTTCGTTCAGCATGGGAGCATCCAGCACATATAAGTCTTCTCCCCCATCAGCCGCCGGCACTAGGGAGTAATCCTTTTTTGCCATCTTATTAAGCCTTACATCACCAGAAAACCGGGCAACCATGCATCGAGCATAGCAGTATTCACAGTTGTGCCGACACCCCGTAATGGGATTTAATGTGTGATCACACCACCCTATCTTCGACCTGTTCATGCTCCCCCCTCCTTTCTGCAAATCCCAGTTCCTTATCTTCCTTCCACTCAGTTCCTTTGAAGCTTACTTTCTGTCCGCACTGATCGCAGTATTTCGGCTGGTAATTCGGTCCTGCGTTCAGAATACCTCCGCACCTTGGGCATAAATATTTTTCACATTCCGTAATGACAAATCCGTATTTCAAATACGTTTCTGTTCTTGCCGCCGGCCTCCTGGCTATGCTCTTAGGAATCCACACCTTTCTAATCATCTGCAGCCTCCTCCCAAAATTCCACGAAATACATTGTCTGCCCTTTGCCTCCAGGTCGCTCCTTTCCGATTCTGGCTGCATACCCTGCTTTAATCAGCAGGCAACAGAGAGTGTTTCTATCTTCATCATTAAGTTTCTGGAGCAAATTCCTGATTTTATGTTTTGTCTTATCTGCCATTTCATCCTGCCTTTCTCGCTTTTCCAGTTTCCTTTACTTCATCTTCTGGCTGCATTTTCCTCTCAAATGCTTTAACAAATGCTTTAACTTCCTTTGTCATGGAGCAATTATTCTTTCCTCTGCACTGAATAACTTTTCCGTCCCTGTATTCCAGCGTAAAATATGGGATATTCGGTTCGGATTCCTTTCTGACAAATAAAATCATTGTCTCGCCTTTAGCAACTCGCTCCACATAAGTTCCCACACAATGGTGTAAAACCCTTCCTTCTTCCTTGATTTCATCACCGCTTTTTGGCAGAATAATCATCAGGCCTTTGGCTTTCATCATCATCGCAGGAAGATTTCCAGCAGCCGCTAAGGCTTCTTTAATCAGCTTTTCCATCTCTGCTTGACGCTTTCGCTCCTGTTCATCCTTGTACGCTTGGTATTCTTTCATCACCCTATCATGTGCCTTACCAAAATCCGGTGGAAGAAGAACATACATATCCTTCATGTTGTACTTTAATGTTGTGCACCAGCTTATATAATCCAGCCAGTCTTTGGAAAGATTTTTGTATCCCTCCTGTATTCGTTCCTCCCTGCTATAATTCCGTGAATATCCCCATGCGGCGTGGCAAGGTGTTTCTTTGTGTTTTGGCAGGTTTTTTCTCTGCTTATCCATGTACTTGATAAACTTCCGTATGCTCATATGGATGTTGATAACGCCGAGCAATTCATCATTTCCACTGAATTTCTGATAGAACTCATGAATATCCTTTGCCGATGGGAAAATTTTGTCTGATTCACATTGCTTTAAAAGCCTCAGCTCGCCGGTGGTTCCATCAATCTCTCTTAGTATCGGAATATAATTTTTAGGGATTCCGAGTATCTCTGCCGGTGTCTTTCCATCAGTATTGAGTTCGTAAGCATGCCCTTCCACAATTGCGCCTGCCAGGTTCACAAGTCCGGCCTTCAAAAACATTTCTAAATATGTTGCTGTTGGATATCTGTTCATAAAGCGCCATACCGGTATTGGATTACAATCGAGCTTCTTTTGGTATATGTCTAAAGCGCAATACCGATAAACGGTGCCTTCAAAAACTTCTGGTAGATTTTCTGTGTAAACAACAGCACATGCACAATTTTTGTGATCTTGATCGGGGCACCACCTCGGAAGTCCGTGCTGTTTATACACTCCCCATTCATAAGAATCCAGCTTCACTTCCCCTTGATTCGTTTCTTCAAGAAACGCTCTGCAGAGTTCTCCAATGCTAAAATCCTCTTTATATTTTTCATCCCTCTTGATTTCCTGATGGACATGAAAATATCTTTCCACAATTCCAGTAGGTACCTTCTGTATCAGACACACCCATTTGTTATCTCTCTGATAGGTCGGAAAATACCCTTTGGGGATGAATGTTACTGGACTTCCACAATTGGGGCAGTTCCCTTGCTTTTTATTTTTTGGACGCATAGCCTTGATATCTATTCCGACAACCTTTTTGCAGTAAGTGCAGTATCCAATTGTTGATTTCTTTTTGCTTGTAGCCTCATACACCAGATAGCGTTTATCTTTCATGGCAACCTCATGAGCCCATTTTTCAAATCCTTCCGGCTTTTCCGGCACCATTTCCATTTTTTTATCAATTTTATCAGTCTCTTTTTTGTGTCTGGCTTTTAGGCGTCCATCAAGAACCTCGTCTTGGAACCTCCAGATTGCATCCCATACATTTGGATTCTCTCCTTCCAAATAGGACTTCATGTAAAACCTTGTGCTGATATAGTCCGAATCCGAAGCAAATGTAACATCATGCCCTCTTTCTTTGGTATTCCACCAATACCATCCAAGCATTGATTTGAAACTGCCTGTTTTCCATTTCACTCTTACGCTGGTTAAATCCTGCGTGATATAATCACTTCTGGATATAAATGTCCTAAATGCTGCTTCTGTTTTCTTTTTTGCAAGATTCGACCTCAAAAAGAAATTCAAAAGCAGTATTTTTTCTCCGTCTATATCAACAATCTTAGCTGTCGCAATGTATTTATCTCCCTCTATTCTCTCAGCCAAGCAGAACATTTCTTCCGTAGCTGCCGGCCTTGCTATCTTTGAAAGCGCTCTTTTATTCATTCGATCACCCCCCTACATTCCCATCATGGAAAACATATCAAGCTGGCCTTCCATATCCTTGCCGCTTTTCTTCGGCTTCGGCTGCTCTTTAGACCTTTCCTCTTTTACGGGATCCTTTGCCTTATTCCTATCTGTAGAAGGTTTTACAGCTGTTTTAGTAGACTTACTTTTAGCTACAGTTTTCTTTTTCTCTGCAGCTTTTTCGCTCTTAACCTTTGCCTCCGCTTCTTTCTTGGCTTTTTCAGCCTCTTCTGCTTTGTCATCTTTGTGGTAATAGTCCTCGGCCCATTCATATACCACATCATCACGGACAGCTGCATGATTCCCTGTTGCCTGTTTTCTTGCCTGTTTGTAAATGTAGTCAATACATTTATCCCATGTCTTATGCTCCTGCGCTACATCCTCTGCCACTCCTTCATCTTCCTCGCAGCGTTTAAGAAGATATCCTATAATCGGTTCAGCAAAATTTTTATCTTTTGCACCTTTAAGTTCATTTTGCAGTTTTTCTTTTGCCACCAATTTTGCCGGCCGTCCATCTTCTTTTTTAGAATCCGCAATTTCCGCAGCTGCAGGCGCCGGCAACTCTTTGTCTTGATTCGAAGAAATCACATCATTATCTGCTCCATCATCCGGAGCTGTCTCTTTTTCATCCTCTGACTGCTTCTCTTCCTGAGCCTCGCCAGCTTCTGAATTTTCCTCCTCTTGGCCCAGATCAATATTTTCTTCCTCAGCCACATCACTGTTGCCCTCCTTTTCATCCACCGAATCAGGTTCATTGCCAGCCTTCGCCAGATTATCATACTTGGCGGCTAATTCCTTATTCTCCACATTAAACAATGTGTTTCCGAGACCATCATAGAAAGTGGTGATTTCTCCACGTTCCAGAACCTTATATGTTGTGCCAGACACTTCAATATCGTGCTGCTTGCTCTCGTCTGTGTATCCGGTCTTTAAGTATTCCTTGACGATTTCTTCCCTTAAAGCCTCTCCTAATTCCTGCCATGTTTCGGATTTCAGAGCCGCTTTGCTCTTATCCGATAAATTCATGTTCTCCATAGTGGTCCTCCTTTTCATCAAAATCGAAAAACATAAAAAAGTGCTCTTTTTCCACTGTTTTTTCGGTGGTTGCAGCTCCACCCATACTTCCCATTGATCTAAACAACCTTCGCAAAGTCCAGACATCCGACTGGAACATTGGCATATACCACAGCTCCTGCCCTTCCTTTTCCTGCGGAAACAGCACATGCCCGGTCATCGGATTGGTTAAGGTGTTCCCTATACAGATATATCCGGCACATCCGAGGAGCGACAATTGTATGTAGCACATCATTCCTGTTACCCTGTCTATGTCCTGCCCGACAAAAAGCACATGATTCTGAAAATTGTGTTTTGCATTCTTCATAGTGTTAACAGCTGCTATCAGTGTTGCGCCAGCTCCACAGGCCGGGTCGCATATAGAGATAAATCCCTGCTCTTCTATCTGGCGGTCAACATTCCCACATGTCATTTCCGACATCATCTTGCAGACATTGTATGGAGTAAAGAATTGACCTTTCCAGTGATTGCCGAGGTTTAGGTTCATGTACATCTTTCCTAGAAAATCCTGTTCTGGATTGTTTTCCAGAGCCATAACAATTATCCCCAGCATCTTCGCTGGCACCTCTACGGATCCAAGCCTCTCAATGCACTGTGCATATTCTTTCTCCCTGCGTTCGTAATGTTCCGATGTTCTATCTACCGCATTACTGAGAGAGCAGGCAATCACACTCATAAGATCCGCCCAGACCTGCCACGAACTCCGAGAGTAGCAGAGCTGTTGGAAAGTATTCAAAAATTCCTTTTCAGTTCCCTCGATAACTTCACTCCGCTTCGCCACCAAGAATTCTCCTCCTTGCCTCTTCAAACATTTTCGCTCGCCTAGCCAGTTCCTCTTCCGTAAGTGTTTCCCTCACATCATGCACTGGTTCCACCTGCTCTATCTTCGGTGCCTCCTTTTCTTCTATGGCCGGGATATATTTTTCTTGCAGTAACGCCTTCTGCTTTGCAACAAACTCTGGCAGCTGAATGTTGTTCTGCAGTGCCATCGCTTTTGCCTCATAAGCCTCTCTGAAATTTGCCCTATCGGCTGTCGGATTCTCACTTTGACATAGTCTTGACCACCCAAGATTTTTCACAACCGACAGTGTCAATTCGTCCATGGTCTCAAATGCTTGCTGCGGATGATACCACCCGTAGGTTGATATTGCCCTCTGCACTACTCCCCATGCTTCATCAAAACTTAATACCGGGGCTTTCAGACGCTCCATACACAATTTCCTGATTTCAGCTATATTGGGCGGGAAAATGTTGGTGCATATATGCTCCATCACCGCATTTTCAGCTGTCTCATAGGATATATCCCTCAGCATCATGTACCAAAAATCCATCGAAGCATTGTCTTCCAGTATCTTTGAAGCCGGATAGGCTGATTTAATTCCAATGGCCAGTGTTGCAAACTGCTGTTTATCCATTGCTCGCCCACTCCCTTGCTCCTGTCGCAAACTGCTCTACCTTAGAGCCGCCTACCATGCCCTGGTTGTAATCAGGTCTATATCCTGGTGTACCACCTTTGTTCTGTTCCTTTGCAAGCCATGAATTCACAAAGCGTTTAATTCCGCTGGCTGTTTTCCGCTTTTTCGGATTGGCCTCACACCATCCCTTCATGGCTCTTAATTCCTGCATAACATCAACAGCGGGGTAAAGCTCCATCCATCCTTTTACATCCGCTTGCGTAATCGGGTATTCCGCTCCAGTGTTCAACAGCAGCGTGATTACCGGCGGCTCCGGAGCTACTTGTTGCTCGGAGCATACATACGCTTCGGATTCCGATTTGGATTCTGATTCGGATTGGATTGGATTACGGACACATTTGTTGTCTGATGTTTCCACATGCTGTCCGTTGCTGTCATTTGACAGCAAAAGTTTACAATCCCGTGCAAACTCTGGGTACTTGCTTTTCTGGTTACGGATTCTCTGATGGTCCGCCCAAGTCACCAATTGCAGGTACGGTCTTCCCTGTGCCTCGTACACTCGAACCAAGCCTACCGCCGACAACTTCCCAAGCGCCTTATCAATATCCTTTTCCGTAACATCTTTCAGAGGAAAACACGAACCTTTAATAATCTTCGCTCTTCCGTCATACCTTCCAAAATCGTCACAAATTACAATCAGTCTATAGAACAGAACCTCTTCAAACCAGGACAGGGAATCGATCTCTTCACTTCTGCAGATACTTTCCTTTAAAATCCGGTTTGGCATCCCATCACTCCTTTCGATTGCCGGAGAGCTTTTCTGCCCTCCGGCTATTCAGTTTAATAAATCACTTTGCTCCCATGCTCTGTCTTTACAACATCCAAATTCTGAGGGAATCTGGCTTTCATGGTTGGATCATGTGTGATTGCCATGATTTTGATATTCCTGTACCGGCTCTGTATGGTCTCCAATGCGTCACAATATGCCTGTATTCCATCCCCATCCAAGAACGGAGGCTCATCGATAAAAAGCATTCCAAGCTGGATTCCGGCAGACGATGATTTGATTTCAGCAAGTGCAAGGATAACTGACAAGGAGGACTTCACTTTCTCGCCGCCAGACTTCGACAGGTAAGGAAGAACTGATTTCCCATACTCTTCAATGAAAATGTCCAGAGAAACCTTTTCTTTTCCATTCTTCTGCAGTCTCTCCAGCCGGAACTCCACTCCCATTTTGCCGCCAGTCATTTGTCCGAGGATGGTATTGGATGTAGCTGTCAGCTGCGGAATGATGGATCGGATAATCTGATGGGGAACACCACTCTGGCTGAACGCTACCTTTAAGGTGTCATAATCAGATGTTTCTTTTGCGTACTCCGTCTGTTTTTCCTGCAAAGCCACGATTTCCTTTTTCAGCTTGGCAATCTGCTCTGACTTCTGCTGTAAAGCGCCGATCTTCATCTGCTTTTCCCTCACCAGAGCATTGATGGCATCCACATTCGCATTCATTCTGGCAACAATGCCGGTAAGCTCTTCCATGCCACTCATAGCAAGGATTTCCTTATCTGCCTCTGCCTGCTTTTCGACAATCTCCGCATCGATATTCTCCAGTTCGCCAACCAGTTCTAATAACCGACCCGCAGCAGTGACCTTTCTTTCCTCTGCCACTGCCAGCTGCTTTTCCTTATCGAGCCAAGGTTTCAGTGTAATGATGGAATTCTTCAAAAGTGCGTGTTCCTCAAAGGATTTTGCATACTTATCACGCTCCTGCTCTGCCTCAGTGCCCTTTATTTTAACCGTAGCAAGCCTTTTTTCTGCTTCGAGTATATTTGACTGCAAATTATCCAAATCGGCTTTAATCAGGGCAATCTTGCTTTCCCTCTGGTTCAGTTCTGCCAGCTTATCCACATACGGTTTCAGCATGGCACATTTTTGACGAAGTTCCGCTACTCTGGCATTCGGATTTTCCATACCTTCAAGCTGGGATTGCAAGGAAGATATTTTCTCGTCATGCGGAACCAGAGCCTCTTTATACTCTGCTTTCACTGCCTCTATCTGTTCCGGACATTCGCTGAGAGCATTCTTAGCTGAAATGGCAGTTGCGAGGAATCCGCATTTTGCATTGCCGATATCCACGCACTCCACATTTTCGAGAAGTTCAGCCTGCTTCTGGTATTCAGCCTGCTTTTGATCCATGCCCTTTAATCTGTACTCATAATTCGAGCAAACCCCGGCACGCTCATGTCGAGCATCAGAAAGCTGCTGTTCCAGTTCTCTGTAGAGCCGTTCACACTCATATGCTTCATCCAGCTGTTTCTTTGATTGTTCGTACTCCGCAGCATTTGAGCGTATAACCACATCCTGCTCTGTCGGTTGCAATGCTGTCAGTTCCATTTCTTTCTGCGATACCTTGGTCTTCATACTGTCAATGGATTTCTGCTCTGCGGCTGCCTGCTGTCTAAGGCTCTCTGCCTCCGTTTTCTTGGAGGAGTACAGCGCGGATTCGCCGGCCAGCTGCTTTTCTCTTTCAGTTTGAGAATTGTACTCTGCAACTTTCGCCTCAATCTCCGTTCTGCTGTTGAGGATAACCTCACTACTCTCAATGATTGCCTGCTGAGTGGCTCTGTTTTGGTCTGTAGCAGCCTTTTTACTCTGCAGAGTAGTAATAGATGCCAACAGCTTTGTCCGCCTCTCTGCGGCTGCCTGCTGATTTGCAAGGAGCAGTTTATTCTTATCCCGCTCTGCAATCTTCGCCTGCAAGCTGCTTTCATACCCTTCCAGCTCGATCCTGCAAGCTGCAAGCTCTTCATCAGGATTTCCAAAACCAGAGATTGTGCTGTTATGGATTTCAACCTCCTGTTTCAGCTCTCTGGTCTTTGCCCCGTTCACTTTCGCCTTATCCTGGGCAATCCTTTCCATAATCTGATAGACACCCAATCCAAGGAGTGTTCCGAGAACTTCCACCCTTTCTTCCGGCTTTGCCTGCAAGAATAATCCGTACTGATCCTGCATGATCAACGCACATGATTTGAATGTGAAGCTGTCCATACCGATAATGTTCAAAATCTCCTGCTGGGTATCGTTGTACCGCTCTTTCGAGCAGTCCTTCCACTCTCCGTCGACAAAGTTGGCAATATTCAGAGTTCCCTTTCCAGAACGGGCTCGTGTCCTTGTTACCCGGTATTTCTTCTCGCCGATGCGGAAAGTAAACATAATGGATCCAGAGCGCACCGTTTCATCATTCCTCAGCCAAGGAGATCTTCCGGAATCGTCTTTGATGATTCCTTCCCTCGGCTGTTCATACAGACAATCCACGATAGCATCCATAAATAAGCTACTTTTTCCTGCACCATTCTGACCGTTGATAGTGCAGAAAGTGATATCCTCAAAATTAAAGGTTTCTTCCTCATAATTGCGATAATTCTTAACTGCAATTTCCACAGGTTCAAATGTGCCGGTATTGGCAGCTGTCGGCATGCTCGCCTCTGCCTCTGCTATAATTGGTCTGGCTTTCAGTACCAGCTCCTGCACTTTTTCCGGAGGTACCTGTTTTTCTTCGAGGTATTTAATGAGATTTACTTCCGGATCCGTGGCTCCGGCCAACTCCGTCCGGTTTGCAAATTCATCTATTTTATCCGGGAGGATCTCCCATACCATGAAAGCCCCGTCTTCAAGCAGCGTCCTCTCGATCAGCGCCTTATTCAGTGCTTTGCTGTTCTCCGCGGAGCATCTATAATGGATCCGGACAATCTTATCTTTCACGGCCCCGTTGTACCGCCAGTAGTTGTATGCCACTTCGTCCAGGTTCCCGAGATTGATCGCCGTGACATCTGTGTCAGTAAGTTTAAATGTGACGAACTCCCGATAAGGCGTCTGATGAAAAGTATTATTCCAGCCGTCCGCTGAATATTCGTGAATCCAGAAGCCTCTCTCCTGCCCTTCGTCATTGAACGTAATAGTATTTATGGCGCCGCAGTAATAGCAGTTCTCCAGATTGGGAAGCTTCTGCGGTCTGTGGATATGCCCCAGTGCTACCAGGTCATAGTCAGCTGCCAGCAAGACCTCCTGCGGAATAATCGGCTCAAACTGTGTCAGCATCATCGTCTGCCCGCTCTCTGTATTGCATCCGGGAACGGTGTAATGCGTCATGAGGACGCTCTTCTTTGATGGATCGCACTGCGCTTTCAGACCGAGGACAATATTGGAAAGCTCCTGTGTGAATACTTCGTTTTCCTCTTCGCTGGAGAGGCCGGGAAACTTTGCCCTGTAAATCCCCCTATCAAATCCTGGAAGGACCGCTATGTCAGCGTCCTCAAATGCAAGAACCTCCGGCGTGGTAACAATATGGACATTCAGAACGCCCTTGAACATTTCAGAGAGGACATTAAACTGTGCAGCTCCGTCATGATTCGGGGTACCGCGCATGATCACCACTTCCTTAGAAGCTGCCGCCAGCTCCTTGATGTAGTGAGTCGCCATGACAATCTCTTCGCAGCACCTGTCGGACCAGAGCCGGCCAACGTGGAACACATCACCGGAAACCAGAGAAAAATCCGGATGCTCCTCCTTTGCCACTCTTATCAGTTCATCCATGCAGCGTTTCGTATCCTCTGTGCGGAGATTTACTCCGTCTTTGACCGGACTTCGGAATGTTCCGAGGTGCCAATCCGCCGTTTGCAAAATTTTAATTCCCATATGTATCATCCTCCTTATATTTCCATTTGTACCCACCAGCACTTTTTCTTTTTCCCCTACAACACTTGCAAATATCGCCGTCACAAATACCAGTTGCCACAGATGCTGTTTTAATAGATTGAAATTCTTGTACAACTTCCTCATGTACTGTCATTTGAACAATAGCCTTTGGAAGCTCTGCTGGCGGAGGTTTAGGAACTGTAAACAAATAAAATGACAAACTTTGCCATATATGATATACTTCTA
>CAMWXE010000059.1 GCA_947178145.1 uncultured Lachnospiraceae bacterium
AGAAGTATATCATATATGGCAAAGTTTGTCATTTTATTTGTTTACAGTTCCTTAGAGATCCTGGGAACTAAGGAATCTTCCAGTGGCATTATCTTACCATAAACATACACTCAATTCAATGAAATCCTGCAATTACTCCACTCGGACTGATGCTGGGTGTTTCGGTTCATTGGGCAAAATTTCGACGGCATCTACTCCATTATCTATACGTATTGAGAAGGCGTTGGAGTAGTAAAAATATTTTTATGGAAAATGAAAAGGAAAAGTGGTATAATCAGACATAGCTACAGAGTATCATACAATTGATCGAAAGGAATATGCAGAGAGGAGCTTTTTATGGGAATTGAATTAAGAAAACTTGCTGCCACCGACGGCACGGATATTTATGAAATGCTGCAGGAGCTGCCCGCAGATGAGAACGGTTTTGTTAACCGGGCTGCGGGTATGCGTTTTGACGAATATCAGGAATGGCTTCAATACAAAGTACAGGAATCGGAGCAGGTAGGTCTCGTCGACGGCTGGAAAGTTCCCTCGACCACCTTCTGGCTCCTCGAGGACGGCAGACCGGTCGGCTGCGGCAGTCTGCGCCATTTTTTGACGGACAAATTATTGGAACAGGGTGGGAATATCGGGTATTCTATTCGGCCCTCAGACAGAGACAGGGGGCTTGGGAAAATCCTCCTGTCCCTCTTAATCAATGAAGGGAGAAAAATGGGAATGGACAGACTTCTGCTGACCATCCATACGCAAAACGCGCCATCGCTTCGTGTCGCACTGGAAAACGGCGGGAAAATCGAAAAAGCAACGGATGAGCGGACTTATGTCTGGATTGAATTGTAAGCTGTTTCAATTACATGAAGGACTGGCATATGTGCCAAAGCACGCGAGGGGGGCATAGATAGAAATGAACCTGTCAAAGGCAATCGACTATTTACTCGAAAATGGAAGAGCGGTCATCCAATACCGCCTGCACAAAGAAATCTTGAAAGACCTGTCCCAGGCGGAGGAAGAAACACTGCTTGAACAAGTCCTGCAGACACCAAACTACAAGCTTTTAGAGCGCTATGTGAAACCAAACGGATATATCGGAATCGGTATGCACTCCTGGGAAAAGTTTAAGGAAACAGAGCTGCAGGACGGGGAATCTGCAGCGCGCCTGCTGTCCAATTATGCGATTCCAAAAGACCATGCGATTGTGAAGAATTTTATCAGCGCGCTGCGCAATGACAAAATTTTGGAAGAGGAATTTTCATATTACAATCCAGAAATCGCGCGCTTTCAGAATCGTTTTCTGGGGCTGAACAACGGCGGCGGACTGATGGTCGTGCTCTATACGTGTCAGGCGCTTCTGGGATACGGTGACGACGATGAAGTCAGACCATTTGTGGAGACTTCCTTTAAGGCATTTGAGAGCCTGTTAAAAATAAATGCACTGGAAGATATTACGATATACAACCCTGACGCAAAGCGGAAATATAACTATCCTTATATTGAACATGACGTCTATTTTCCATGTCAGTATCACTTGGAAACACTGGCCTATACACAGTCATGGAGAACGGACGACGCTGTCAGCAAAATGATAGAAGCAGTCAACTACCACGACCAAATCATGAAAGCAGACAGCAACATGCATGTGAAGATCGGCAATCGGTATTATGCCCCGCTATGGGCCTATGTCCAACCATTTACCGCTTATGAGGCAAATAATGCGGGCTCGGTTGCACAGAGAAAGACACTGACCAGTCTTGCAAGAATTGGCGGGGATCAAATCGATGTGGTGCGCAAAAGCGCAGAAGTCGTGGAGGAAGCGCTGTCGAAAGAGGGCTGTCTGAAAATTGATTTTGAGAGTTCCTATCAAAAACAGCGCTACAAAGCAGGCCTAAAATATCCAGGGCCGTACAGTGAAATCGCACTCGAACCGGATCATAAAACGAACACTGCACTCTGGTGCGAACTGACTTTCTGGGGGGTACAGTTTTTGGATATCATTCAGAAATTTCATACTTAAGAATTTTAAGGAACTGCCAATAACCTACTCATGACAATGACAAGCCGAATTCCCGGAGTCTCTTACGCCGATTTCGTTAAATCATGCACAGGAAGACTCCGGGAACAATTTTGCAATATCATTACAGGCGGATATCAATATGTTTCTGCGTCACAGCACGCGAATCCGTATCCGCTTTTTCCACTGCTGCATTATCATCGGACGCAAGTGCCGCTGCCTTCTGCATGTCTGTCTCGCTGTCTTTCTTTTCCGTCTCAGGCAGAGATACCTCGCCTGTCTGCTGCCTGTCATCAGCAGTATGTTCCGTCTTGCTATCCTTGTCTTTGCTGCCAGTTTTGTCAGCGGTCTGCTCTGCTTTTGCTGCTTCTGTCATCGTCTGGTTTGCCTCAGCGAGCGTGTTGAGCTGTGCATTCGTGGCATTCTCTGCTTTCTGTTCCACCTCGGCGAGCTCTGCCTCCTTTGACGCAGTATCTCCGCCCCGGCTTCCGTCCAGTTTGATCTCGATCTTGAGGACACCTGCCCTGCCTTCCATCTGCCTTGCGGTACTGCCCTGCACTTTTGCCTGCTTCATGGCAGAATCCGCGGAGATCATCGCCTGCATACTTGCCGTCGAAAACCCGGCATTCTGTTCCGGTGTATTCTCTTTCTGATTGTTGCTGCTCTCTTTTTGCTCTGGTGTGTTCCTGGCCTGCTGCTCCTTCCGCTTCTCAATCTGGTGCTGCCTCAACTGTTGGTTGAGATTGTTGATCTCCTGCTGGATTTCCTGCCGTTTCTTCATTTTTTCTTCCGGTGTCATGTCCTTGTTTGCACCAAGTTCCTGCAGCTGCTTCTGCGCGTTCGCAATCTGATCCTGAATGCCTTTACTGACAGAATCCGACTGCATATTCGTGTTGGCCCGCACCGACTGCACATTGTTTGCTGCTCCGTTTCCGTTTCCGTTGCCTATGGTCATCATAGTTTTCGTCTCCTTTCGAATTTGAGTGTTCATTTTGTGTGCACAGTTATTGTTTCGGAAGCTTTCTTTTCCTTCTAAACCGCCTTGTTGTGGAACAGCTTTTTATTGTTGTAAAGGGATACGTATTATCGTTTTATGACAAATTACAACTTCATATCCATCATCAACATCACACTGAGACAGAATTTCCCGTCTTTGATATCAATCGCGATATCGCCTGCGTACTTTCCTGCCACCCTGCGAATGTTGACCAGTCCGTATCCATGACCTTCCGCATTTGTCTTTGATGTGACTGGAAGCCCGCTGTCGGAATCCCACTGCAGATTTCCTGTAAAGCTGTTTACAGCCTCTATCATATAAGCATTGTTCCTGCAATACGAGCGAATGGAGACAGACGCATTTTTTGCCGTGTGCTCCACTGCATTCTGAAGCGCGTTATTCAGTATCACGCTCACATCAAACACATTGATATCCGAACCGGCGGGGTAATAAAAATCGCACAAAAACTGTATCTGCCGTTTCTCTGCCTCTCGTTTCCACTCCTGCAAAATCACGTCCGTCACGGGGTTGCCGCTCCGAATCTCTCCTACGACTTCCACAAGGGCAGTCTTTAACGCTGTGGTGTACTTCTTCGCCTCCTCCGTCTGATCACTGGCGTAAAGCCTTTCCAATGTCATAATGTGGTTCGCCATATCATGTCTGATGCCGCGGATATTCTGGTACAGGCATTCTACCTGTCCGATGTGATGGCGGATACTGTCAATCTGCGCGGCAAGCAGTTCATTCTGGAGAATTTCCTCCTGGTTTGCCTTGATACTCTGGTACAGCCCAATCACAACCACAACGACCGCTATGGATACCCCATAATAAATCAGTGCCCATGTATCGTATGCCTCCGTACTTTTTCCAATCTCGTAAATATAAAAACTACGGTAATACTGTATAATCTCAAATCCCACAGCTCCTGTAAATAGCGGCGCCAGCAGGATACACAGCTCCTTTTTTGTCATGTTGGCGGATTTGTACGTATAAATCTTCTTTACGCACCAGATGCTGGCAAGCAGAATCGTAATTTCCGACACAAGATAGAAAATGCACATTGCCGCAAACAGCGCTTCCCATAAATAGTCCGGGGACTTTACCATAAAGTCTGTATGTGTGGCATAACTGTACAGGTTATCATACAAAATTTCCGTTATCGCATAGGCAAGCCAGCAAAGAGAAAAAAATGCTGCCGCAAGAAACAGCTTCTGCTCATAATTTCTTGGATCTGTCCGGCACATAGCCAGAAGTGCCGCAGAAATTCCAATCATTACCGAAACAATAGCGCCCAGGTGGCAGTTCATGGCGATCAGTAAGAGCATTGCCAGGGAATATACAGCCCACACAAGCCTCACCTTTGCTGTCCTCTCCATAAACGGCTTTACCAGCCTGGCAAGACAGTATCCCTGCAAGATCGGCTCCGCAAGGGACAGAAACCCTGCTGCCAGATTGAAAAACAACCCGTTCTCTATCATTCCATCCGTCCTCTCCCATCCGCGTAAACAGCCTCTTTCTGGTTAAATCGCAGATAGCTCTTCACAAAATCATGATAGTTCTGCCTGGCCATAAGGGCCTGTCCTCTTCTCAGGTAAATCGTTGTGGCATCATATTTCCTGATGTAATTAAAATTGACGAGATATGCCCTGTGGGGACGATAAAAGTCATCTCCGACTTTCGCCATCAGTTCCTTCATTTTTCCATAATATTCGACATCGGAATCCATCGTGTGGAGAATCACCTTCCTGTCAAATACCTCCGCATACACAATGTCCGCAATCCTGACGGTGATATGCTCCCCGCCCCTGGTAATCACAAGGCTTGGCATCTCTTTCTCCCTGTCCTTATGGTTCTCCTGCTTTCTGCTGTCCTCATACTGCGCCACCGCACGCGCCAGCACTTTTGCAAACTTCTCATCGTCAAAGGGCTTCACCAGATAGTGAAATGCCCCCACGTCGAATGCCTGAAACACGTACTCCTCCAAGGCGCTGACAAAAATAATGACCATCTCCTTGCTGCTCCTGCGCAGCTGCTCTGCGGTCTCCATTCCGTTTCTGCCCGGCATCTGAATATCAAGCAGCAGAATATCCGGCTTCTGGTGCGCTGCAAGAAGCTCCTCACCTGACTGATACTGTACAACATCTGCATATGGATAAAGCTGTCTGATTTTTGCTGTATACAACTCTCTGATTTCCTTTTCGTCATCGCATACCGCTATCTGCATTTTCTCACTCCTTTTCCTTATATATCGTTTTAATGTCCAAACTGCAACAATGAAATGATGTGAATCGCATCTTTTTTGTTGTGAAACAAAACAGTTCCTTAAATTCCCACTACTTTCGTGGATGTCTGAACAGTAACGAACACGCGATATTCTGCGATGCAATCATTTATGACTATTGACAGTATATCGCGAAAAGAAATATAATTAAATAGAAAAATGTTCATAAACAGAACAGAAAGGAAGATCGTAAAATGTACAAACAAAGTTTTAAGACAACGTTGCGGAAAACCTTCGCAGCAGTAACTGCTGCCGCAATGATTTTCACACTACAGTGGAGTGTAATGGGAGAGATCCCTTCTGTCCATGCCGAGGAGGAATCCGGGGGACATCTCAATGTGGCTTATCACACACAGGCTGAAATCAGTGCACGTATCAAGAGCGATGGCGTTTCGTTAATTGATCCGCTTAATTTTGCAGTAGATCCACAGTTGGCAGCGCCCTATGACAATGCTGGTGTCTTATCACAGGACACGCTCGATGCTGCCATGAAGATGATGAACCAAATCCGATACATCGCCGGACTGCAGGACAATGTCACACTGAACGAGGAGTATAACAGAAAAGCACAGGCTGCTGCTCTGGTCAACTACGCAAACCGCAGTTTGAGCCATAGCCCATCCAAACCGGCCGGTATGTCTGACACCATGTACAAGCTGGGATACGATGGCGCATCCAGCAGTAATATTGCAATGGCATCTTGGAATCGTTCCCTAAACCAGACGATTGTACAAGGATGGATGAAAGATGGAGATTCCAGCAATATTGACCGTGTGGGGCACAGACGATGGATTCTGAATCCTTCCATGGGGCAGACTGGATTTGGAGCAGTCTATGGAACAGGCGGAACATATTCCGCGCTTTACTGCTTTGACAGAAGTCGTTCTGCGTCGGAAACCCAGGTGGCCTGGCCAGCACAGAACATGCCCGTCGGATATTTTGGCTCTGATTTTCCATGGTCAATTTCAATTGGCAGCAGCGTGGATAAGAACGCTGTACATGTCACCCTAAAGAGAGTTAACGATGGTATGACATGGAATTTTTCTTCCGGCGCTTCAAACGGATATTTCAATGTAGATAACGGCGGATATGGACAGAAAGGCTGCATCATTTTCCGTCCGGACGGGATTGACAAATACCATGCAGGAGACACTTTTGAGGTTGTGATTACAGGCGGAGTCAATTTGTCCTACACAGTAAACTTTTTTGACCCTGACAATGTACAGCCAGAAGAACAAATTCTGAATACAGACTGGGCGGCTGCAAATGCCCTGATCGCAGGAACGCCAGATGGAGGAGCTGCAGACATTCTTACTGGAAACAGATTTGAAGTTCCTGCGGAAACACTCAGTATGATTTCTGGCAGAAATATTTTGTGTGCATTTCATATTGCGAGCGATTTTGTATTGAGTGTTGCGGGAACGAATGTATCATCCGTACCTGCATCTTGGAACGTAGCTCTCTCCTATCAGACAGCAATTTCTGCAAAGGCCGAGACAACTGCAGCGGCGGCGACACGCACTTTTGCACTGACATCGACGGGGGCGCTTCCCACTTCCGTAAATATACACATTGGCTGGGACATGGAGAATGTCGGAAAGCAGGCCGTACTTTACCGCTATGATGATGCGTCGGGAAAGCTCGTTGAACTAAGCCGGCACACCGTAACAGACAATGGACAATCGATGTTTACTATTGACGGAAATGACGGACAATATATCGCTATGGTATTGAAATAGCTATGGAGGATATGCTTTTTTCATCTTTTGATTATAAATTACTGCCTCTCGTTTTGAGAGGCAGTAATTGCTGAGTTAGCAGTTTTTCATACTCTCATACTATAGATAACAGTTCAATGCAGTGATGTACAGATTGATACTCGCCGGACTTTTTCCTCCGGTGGAAAATGTCAAATCAATTCAACCGATCAGGCAATTCTTTCCTTGAAACGCAAATCCATATTTCCGTATCTGCCCTGGGGCAAATCTTTCTGAGATGAGTTCTGTCTCGTACTGCTTTTCCTCAATCTGTAAATGAGCTTTTGCGAGCGCGTGATGAGTGTCACTGATGAACCGGACTCCCACCATTCCTTAATAAAACCTGTTTTATCGATATAAAACTTATCCTGTTCCATTATTCGATCATATCTCTGTTCACCGATGTTTACCAATGTGCTGCTATCCATATTCAGACCTCCAAAATGATTATTGCAGAAATGTTATAAACCAAGAAGATAATATTTTGCATTGGATGGTTAAACCTGCCAGAGCATCGCTCCAAACCACTTTCAAACATACGGAAACCTGCATCCAACTGCATAGATCGGGATGGTATCAAATGTATCGCCATGACCGCCCACTGTCGGTTTTGCCACAATACCCCTGTCCACAAACCGCCTGTCGATAAACACTTTCAGAGACTTGGAATTTCCGTCTTTTGCCTTTACTTCGATACCATATATGACATCCTTTCTATCGATGATTATGAAATCCAGCTCATATTGTTCATAGACGGAAAAGCAGACCTCGTCTTCCTTCACCTTGCATCTGGTGTAGGGAACTTTGAACAGCCGGTGCAGTTCGTTGTACACAAAAGTTTCTGCCAACAGCCCAGTCAGGGCAGTCTTGTCAATCATATATCGCTCTGCCAGGTAGGACGCAATCCCGCAGTCTGCATAATACATTCTTCTGTCGGGTACTATTTTTGTGAGATCACCATTGACAGCCAGACTGCACACGCCCAGTATTCCAGTATATTTCAGCCATACTACCGCAGCGGATACCTC
Organism: uncultured Lachnospiraceae bacterium; assembly: GCA_947178145.1. GTDB lineage: Bacteria > Bacillota > Clostridia > Lachnospirales > Lachnospiraceae > COE1. The sequence goes on from CAMWXE010000059.1 coordinate 8,072, forward strand.
ATTCTTATTCACTAACAGCTCCGTGTTTGCTTTCGCAAGCGAAGTTATTGTTTCAACTGCATTTTTTCCAGTACCGCGCTTCTCATTGCACATCTCCTGCAAAGCCTCGCGATATACGACATCAAAGATTTCCACTTCTCTCGGTGATGAAAAATAATTCCGCGATTCATCTTTAAAGGTACTCAGCAATTTTCCTATGATATTATAGCACTCCCCGATATCCTTCGATTGGATATAGCGCTTGACAACCTCTGGATACCCGCCAATCTGAATATATAAATCATACAACTTCATCAGCTGCTCATATGCGCAGCCATCAGACTGACCGAACAGGTTTATTGTTTTTAATTCTGTTTCTGCGCCAAAAATCCTGCAAAATTCCATAAAACTCAGGGGAAACATCGTGCAGCAGCTCACCGTTCCAGCCGGCAGAAAGAAACCTTTGTCCTGCAGTACACGTCCCAGATAGCTTCCGGTGACTACTATGTCGCAATTTACATTTCTGCGCATCAGTCGGATTGCGTTGTAGACCGTCTGACTGCGCTGTATTTCATCAATAATCAGGAGCGTATTGCTGTTATTTACAAAAGAGGGGAGCCCTGCGCGCATGCAATATTTTTCAAACTCCAGTGGTGTTGCACCATGCATGACAATTTCCTGAAAACCATAATTATCTTCCGCAAGACTCACATAGAGCACAAACTCATAATTCTTGTATGCAAACTTTAGCAGTTCCGTTGTCTTCCCAACCTGCCTTGTGCCTTCCAGCTGCAAAACCTGATGCATCTGGTCTGATTTCCACGCCAGCAGCTCATCCTGTACATCCCTGACAAACGGATTCTCGCTTGCCAGTTTTTCATACTCTTTATCAATAATATCCTTTTTATAGTCAAGCTCCGGCAGCTCACATTCAGCCTCCGGCATACCGTCATCGTGCAAAGACATATTCGTGACATATGCTATGTTCTGCCTGATATAATCATTGGTATAGAAAACTCCGTCAATCATAAAACCGACTGTACTTTTATCTGACGTCCTCACTCTATGCGTCGCAATCATATCCTGTACCCTTTCTCCTGTTATTAATACAGGAATATGAATCATATTAGATCCAATATTTCCTGAATATGTTCCTGATTTCTGCTGCCAACGTTGATTGCATCCACTCCATTCAGCGCAAACGAAATCATTTCCTCCAAAGTGGCTTTCTCAAACCCCTCACCACCGCACAAAGGCTTACTGCCAATCACGTTCAGCCCCATTCTGTGTGCCGCCTCGACCAACGAACAGTTTTCCCCTTTGTATGACTGGTTTTGCACTGTTGCGGCATACGGATATTGGATATTATAGGGAATCTGAATATATTTGAAATGACTGTCTCCATTGCTGAGCTCCCGCGCAAGGCAGTCCGCTTTTTCGATGTTGATGTACCACTGTTCTTCTTCCGGCTCCAAGGCGCACAGCTCAAGAGCCAATCCGTAAAATCTGATTTTCCCGTCCTTTACTTTCTCTTCGTACCACGCAAAAAGTTTTGCGATTTGTTCGTCAAATTCCGTCTCTGTCAATTTGGCGCGCGTGATTTCGGGAAGATGAATATAATGAATATCCAGCATGTCGATTTCCAGATTTTGAAGACTGATCTGCAGCGCAGTCTCATAAAAGTCCGGGTTCAATGTCTGATACAGCCCCTCGTATTCACAGAAATCATTCAGCCGGATTCCCTTTGGCTCCAGGACCTCATGCAGACACTTCATCGGGTTGCGTCCACTTGTGATATCCCCGAACAAAAGCCCTGCCTTTGACGCAATCGTGATATCTTCTCTCTTGACCGCACCGGACGAAATCAGCGCGTTTACGGCTTTTCCGACATCTTTTTCCGAGCGCATCCCTCTGTAATTGATTGCTGTATCGATCGCTGTAACCCCATTTATTACTGCAAATGTTATCGCATCTATGTATTGCTTCGAATCCTCGATGGAAAAAGAACCAAGATGGGTTCCTAATCCTATTTTTGCAGTGTTCCCGCTTCCGGTATTTTTAGTCATTTTATTCATAACCTCCTCAAATCTGAAATATACTGCAAACTTACATTTTGGGCATTCCACGCATCCGCTCCTTGCAGTATTCCACCTAATTAGCCTTCGCAATAAAAGTATATCAGAAATCAATGAAAAAAGCGAGACGGTAGTTACTGTTCACTCCGTTCCAGTAACAGGCAAAAATCCATGCAAAATTTGCAATACGAACAAGGTTCGTTATGCAAATTTTGCATGGATTTTTGCTTTCAAACGATACGTTTTCTCACGGAATGCGCAGTATATGCGCATTCCTGACCTGCGAACAGTAACAGACGGTATCCATTTCAACATAAAACCCTCAATTCCGCGAGTTTTAAGGAGATGCGCAGACAGAAATTCTACTATGTAGACAAGACCAGGCTGATTAAAGAGCTTTTGGAGAATTTCGGAAAGGTGAATCTGTTTACACGACCAAGGCGGTTTGGAAAAACCTGAATATGAGTATGCTGAAATATTTTTTTGAGATAGGAAGTGACAACAGCACGCTCTTTGACGGGCTCGATATTTCAAGAGAACAGGAACTATGTGCAGAGTATATGGGGAAATTTCCTGTTATTTCCATCACATTAAAGGGTGCAACCGGGGAAAATTTCGCAGATGCAAAAGGCATGCTCCGAAACATTATCGGAAATGAAGCGATGCGATTTCAGTTTCTGCTGCAGAGCAGCTGTCTGACAGAGATAGAGCGCAAGCGCTATGAAGCGCTGATCAATATCGATCAGACAGGTGCATTTACAATGTCAGACGAGCTGCTGAAAGCCAGCCTGCTGCTCCTGTCGCAGCTTCTGGAAAAGCATTATGGACAGACGATTGTCATGCTGATTGACGAATATGATGTTCCGCTTGATAAGGCATACCGGTCAGGATATTATGATGCCATGGTGGAACTCATACGGGTTTTGTTTGGCAATGCATTTAAAACAAATGAAAGTCTGAAGCTTGCAGTTTTGACGGGGTGTTTAAGAATATCCAAGGAGAGCATTTTTACTGGACTAAACAATTTTAAGGTATACACGGTAAAAGATGTTCGTTACAAGGAATACTTTGGATTTACGGACGCAGAAGTCAGAAAAATGCTCGAATACTATGGGTTTGTAAACCAATATGATGCCATAAAAGAGTGGTATGACGGTTATTGGTTTGGCAATACAAGTATATACTGTCCATGGGATGTGATGGAATGAAATTGAACAACTGATTGACGGGAAAAGTGTTCGAAAAATGCTACGTCAGGAATTGACATACCGAGATCTGGACTCCGATATAGACAACCTGTGGAGCATTCTTTTTACGACGGGCTATCTGACGCAGTGCGGTACACAGACTGGGGAGCTGACAGAGCTTGTCATTCCAAACAGGGAGATACAATGGATATTCGTCCAGCAGATACGCGAGTGGTTTCGGGAGAGAATGCTGCGCAACACAGAGAAACTGGAGCGCTTCTGTGCGGCTTTCCAGGAAAATGACGCGGACGCAGTTGAGCGGGAGTTCAACGAGTACCTCGATGATATGATCAGCATTCGTGACACTGGTGTCAGAAAAGAGATGAAAGAGAACTTTTATCACGGACTGCTGCTTGGGATTCTGTCTCACATAGATGACTGGATGGTTCAGTCCAATGCCGAGTCGGGGGATGGCTACAGTGATATCAGTATCGAAATCAGGAACAGGGAAATTGGCATTGTCATTGAACTAAAATACGCGGAGGATGGTGCGTTTGAGGAAGGATGTCTGGAGGCAATGAAGCAGATCAGGGAGAGACGGTATGAGGAGTCGCTCCTAAAGGATGGCATGAAGACCATTTACCGCTATGGGATTGCCTGCTACAGGAAACGGTGCAGAGTCGTGTCCGAACAATATTCCGGGAGGAAGTCAGATTGAGCATATTGGAAATCGCAGAGAATAAGAAACAATATCTCGAGCTGCTTCTGCTTGCGGATGAGCAGGAAAGCATGATTGACCAATACTTAGAACGAGGCGCACTGTGTCAGGAATTTTTTTGTCGACAACTATGACCACCCTATTTTCGAGTGCGGAACACAGCTGATTGACATGGTTTGCCTGCGAATGGAATTGTAATATTCACGAATACAAAAACTTCCCTTGTATCAGCCACAACAAGGGAAGTTTTGCATTTTGACAGTCCTTACGTTTCGTTATATTGATACTTCTTCAGTTTCCGGCCTGTGATGACACAAATTAATGTCCCGCTCACGCCGAGCACAAACATCATCAGTGCAGCACCAGAACCCTTTCCTGCGCCAAAGAGTGTTTTCAGAACGGTTAAATCGCCATATTCGCGCATAACAGGTTCGCATACATGGTCTACCATAAAACCACCTAAAAACAATCCGATCGGAATCGTAAAAAACTGGAACGTGTTGCGGCATGCGTAAACACGTCCTTGCAGCTCTAACGGAATCGTAGTCCTGAGAATCACGTCCATATTTGCATTCATAACTGGTACCAGAACCCATCCGATTATCTGTCCGATACACCATAAGACTGGCTCTCTGCAAAATGCCAGCAAAAAATTTTCCGTTCCCAGCGAAAACAGCATTGTCAGATAAATGACCTTTACCCGATCCTTCGGCTTTGGCAGAACCGAGACAATCAAACTGCCAATAATCATGGCAGCACCGGAGCAGGATGTGACAATTCCCAAAACCGATGAACCACCCTTCGGATTCGGAAGCACATAGCCCGGCAAAGTTGCATCAAAAGCGGATGCCACCAGATTCACACCTGACATAAATAAGATCAGTGTCATGACCAGTGGGTTTTCTCTCAAAAACACAAGTCCTTCTTTGGCAAGCTTCCGCACACTTTCTCTCTCCACACTCCTGCTTTCAGGAATTCTGATCAAAAACAGCAATGCCGTAAACGCTACAAGAAAGCTTCCAATATCGACCGCCACCACACCGTTGAGCCCCACAAATGCATACAATGCTGTAGCAATCAGCGGATTCAATATGGAGATCAGCGAGCTTGACAATGAGCGAAGTCCGCTTGTCTTCTGATAATATTTTTCAGGAATGACCAATGTCATGGCAACCTCTGACGCAGGCTGCTGTACTGTATTCATTAATCCCGAAATCACATTTAGAACATATAAGTGCCATACCGCCAGACAATTTGTCCGAAATAAAATAAATACTATAATAGTGCATATTGCCGCCGATACATCACAGCCAAGCATCATTCTCTTTTTGTCAAACCGGTCGGTCAGTGCCCCGGCAAAGATACTCATCAATACATACGGCGTGTAAGAGCATATGGTAAGCGCCGCTGTGCTCAGCGAAGAACCGGTTTTCTCATACAGCCATAAAGTCAGTGCAAATGTTGTTATACTGCTGCCGAGTTGAGATATACTTTGGGTACTCCAGAGAATCCAAAATTCTCTCAACGCAGACAATTCTTTCTTTTTTCCGTGTTTCATTTCTCTGCTCCTTTTGTTTTTCATATATTTATCAAAAAGAAGCAAAGCCTGAGGATATCAGCACAGTGCTGTTCCTCCATGCAGTCCCCTCAGACTCTGCATGGAGCGAATGCAATACAAAGTTTCATGTTTCGTTCCTTTCGTGGTTTTCTGTTTTTTATTGCATTATAACCGATATATTATACAAAGGCAAATTATTTTTGAGCCGCAACAAGCGGCATGGAGGATTTTTATGGACGAATATTCTAATGTAATAGACGATTTTGTGCGCCAGAACCGAATTATTTTAGGTGAAAATCTGGTTGGCATCTATCTCCACGGCTCTGCTGTGATGGGCTGCTTCAACGGGCAGAAGAGCGATCTTGACTTCATTATTGTCATAAAGGACGAGTTCCCAGATGCGACAAAGCGCGCATATATGGACATGGTTGTCGCGCTGAACAAACAGGCACCCGAAAAGGGCATCGAACTCAGCATTGTCAGGGAAAATGTGTGCAGCCCGTTTGTGTATCCAACGCCGTTTGAACTCCATTTTTCCATCGCACACTTAAACTGGTATCAGACCAGCCCCGGCGATTACATTGAGAAGATGCGCGGTACAGACAAGGATTTGGCTGCTCATTTTACCATCATATATCACAGGGGCAAGGTACTGTATGGGAAACCGGTCCACGAAGTCTTTTGCGAAGTCAGCAGGGAAAACTATTTTGACAGTATCTGGAGTGACATTGAGCATGCACAGACGGAAATCCTGGAAAATCCTACCTATATTATTCTGAATCTGTGCAGGGTACTTGCCTGGCAAAGAGAGAATCTTATCCTCTCAAAATCCGAGGGTGCACAGTGGGGACTAACCAATATTCCCGAGAAATATGCCGGATTGATTGCCGGTGCGCTGGCCGATTATGAAGCCCACAATGCGAATTGGGGACAGCATGGAAAACCAGATGAGACACGCGCAAAAGAGTATGCTGACTACATGCTCACTCAGATAAAAAGATGATCGTTTCATAACCGCTCCCCCGCATATCTGATGGTATATTTCCTATATTGGAGTAAAATTAGTATAACATACGGATATGTCCGAATCAATCCTGATGCGGGACACTGCTTTTAATTTTCCACTGCCTGTGCTATACTATAAGAAAGGAACAGGTACGGGAAGTTATTACCCGCGAACGCTGGGAATGCCGGAAGCACAGTGCAGATGAGGTCAGGCAGTTACCGAGACGGAAAGAAAGGAGCCCCCGATGGATACCATGGACAGATTAAGCGATTATATCACCACGGAACTTGATTACTGGAATTTTTCCGGCGTAATCAGGGTTGTACAGAACGGCAAAGTCCTGTTTGAGACCAGCCGCGGCTGTGCCAATATTGCATTTGACATCAAGAACGACATGACAACGCGCTTTACCGTCGCCTCCATTGCGAAGCAGTTTACCGCATTTGCAGTCATGCTGCTGTATGACCGCGGAATGCTGCAGCTTCATGAAAAGGCAAACCGATACCTGCCCTCCAATCTGCAGCTGCCCACGGAAATCACTGTCCACAATCTGTTGTCCCACACATCAGGGCTGCACAATAATTATAACTTTGAAGATGATTTTTATGTATACGAAGACAGAAAGCCATATGATAAAGAAACATTTTTCAAAGACTGGATTCTTAAAAAGCCGATTGGAAAACCCGGGGAGGCGTTTGATTACAACAATTCCAATTACACGCTGCTTGCGTGGATCATAGAAGCCGTCTCGGGACAGTCCTACAGCGAATTTTTGACGGAACACATTTTTTCAAGGCTTGGTATGATTCATACGGCCTATGACAACGGTCAGGAAATCCTGCGAAACAAGGCGGAAAACTACCTGAACAACTACGGTGTGCTGGTCAGGGCTCCCTACACAAATCCTCTGTTTGGCATTGGCGCAGGGGCGCTCGTCACAAACTGCGACGACTTGCAGCGTTGGTATACGTGCCTGAAGAACAGGGAACTCTTGTCAGAACAGGCCTGCAAAATATTTTTTACGGAAAATAAAAACCACTACTGCTACGGCTTGGAGCGGTATGAAGAATACGGTACGGTTAAGTACGCGCACGGCGGCGATTTTATTGGCGTGCTGGCTTATGCGCAGTATTTTTTTGACGAAGATATCTGTATCATAATCCTGTCCAATACCGAGGCGCTTGACCAGTACCGTCTGGGAGCTGGAATCTCAGCAATCCTGCACAACGAACCGGCGAACCATTCACGCAGACCAAAAGAAGTTCCCCTGCCGCCGGAAGCACTCCAACAATACACCGGAACCTATCTTCCCGGCAAAATACAGATTCAGGAAAGGAACGGCAAACTGTATCTGGTCCGCGTGAACCAAAACATTCATATCGAACTGTACTGCGTCGGAGAGCACAGCTTTATGCGGCGTCATGAAGAGCAGTCCGTTCCCCACAAATTAATCCAGAATGGCGCGTCCACGCCTTCCGTGTGGGGGTATGAGCGCGTCAGTACACGGTTTATATAGAGAGGAACTTGGCTTTTCTCCTTGCCAGTCTCTTGCATTTCAATTCTGTTTGCGATAGAATAGCGGTTAGTGACAGGTTGCAGATACTTGTGGGGTCTGTGACCGGAGAGGGAACCTGCGAGCCCTCTCATTTTCTTTTTAAGAACGAACGGAAAGGATATTTTCAATGAACTTCGAGGACGAAAAAGACTACATCATGCGGGTGATCAAGGAGATGGTCAGAGTATTATTTTCACTTGCCTTCGGAAAAAAATATGTCTCCGTCGATCAGGAGGATGAAAACAAATATGAGGTCTCCGGCAAAAAGTTAAGCGAGTTCAAGGCGATGATCGATCAGGGTAAAATGAATGATGCCGAGAACATCTTATTAGACAGCATCGATTATTCCAACAAAAATGAAGTTGCCGCTGCCGCGCTTTTTTATCAGTATCTGAGTGAGCAGGAAGAGGACTTTCTGAGACAGAATCATTATTCTAGGGAAGAAGCGCTCGACGGCATGAAACAGCTCCTGGGCAGCGCAGGTTACAGCGATTTGATTGATTTGATAAAATTATAGTTTTATGATTGTAGAAATAGAATTTTATAAAGGTGATATCCTTTTATCAGGGAAACAGATTACCTACGCCGAATTTTTAAGACAAATGAATGAAATAGAAGCCGATTATGACAGAATACAGGATAATTTTGTTGCGCTGCTCTGTCGAAGGTATGACTGGACAATTACAGAGATACAGGAAAATCCAGTATATACCTATGACAGGGACATAGAAAAAGCATATCAAAGCCGCAGGGGATAGGCAACTGTTGGCTGATATGCGTGCAGGAGGGGTATCAAAATGAACTTTAGACTGGCAGCAATGAAGGATTTACCACAAATAAAAAAGATGTATCGCGTCATCATTCAACAAATGAACAAAAACCAGATTCCAATATGGGATGACATTTACCCTTGTGAATTTTTTGAGAACGACATTATGAACAACCGGCTATATCTGCTGCAGGACAACACTGAAATCCTGTCCGCATTTGCCTTGTGCGACTCCAATTCCGGTGAAAATGCTGTCGAGTGGAAAGACGGTTCTGGCAAAGCACTCTATATTGACCGCCTTGGCGTCAACACAAGTTATTGCAGAAAAGGGATTGGCAGTCTGATGCTGGACAAGGCAAAAGAAACCGCCATCACGCTGAGTGCACAATATCTGCGCCTTTTTGTCGTAGATATCAATACACCTGCTATTCAACTGTATTCCAAAACCGGATTTACGCGCGTAAAGGGTATCTATGATGAGGTGATTGACTCCGACTGCATATTGCATCAATATGGGTATGAACTGCAATTATATTGACAGTCATAATTTGCAAATGTATCATAATTCTATAAGAACGCTTTTCTGAAAGTACCAGTCAACATTTTACGGAGGGAAAATACCATGCAAACACCACGATATTTCAATACAGAAGGCTGCTGCAGTCCCCATATCCATTATATGGTGCCGCTGGACAGCAGACTCGAGACCATCAGGGAATTGTACGTAAAACGAGGCAAATACTTTGTTATCAACAGAGGCAGACAGTATGGCAAAACGACAACCCTGACAGCACTTGCAGAATATTTGCAGGACGACTATACTGTTATCTCCATGGACTTTCAACTGATGAGTACCGCCAGCTTTGCAGATGAACAGACCTTCGTGGTATCTTTTATCAGATATCTGGAAGAACTGGTATGGGACGAGGAAAATCTGACGGCTCTGTCTGAAAACGAGAACTATCCGAGACTGACTGCACTGTGTAGTCAGGACAAACCTTCTATGGACGAAATGTTCCGCTGTTTCAGCAGGATATGCCGAACGGCCACCAAACCGGTCGTCCTGATAATCGACGAAGTGGACAGTGCGTCAAACAATCAGGTGTTTATCGACTTTCTCGCACAGCTCAGAGGATATTATCTTGCAAGGAGCAGACGGCCGATTTTTCAGTCTGTCATTCTCGCAGGCGTCTATGATATCAGAAATCTAAAACTGAAAATACGCCGGGATGCGGAGCATCAATACAACAGTCCCTGGAACATCGCGGCAGATTTTGACATCAAGATGAATTTTTCAGCAGAACAGATTCAAATGATGCTGGCAGCATACGAGTCAGACCACCAGACTGGAATGAATATACAATCCGTTGCGGATGAAATCTACCAGTATACCTCCGGATATCCCTATCTTGTGTCTGCAATCTGCAAAATTCTGGACGAGAAGCCGCCTTTCCAGGAATCTCTTGCAGACGGCGGACAGGTCTGGACAAGGGATGGCGTTGGAGAAGCAGTTAAAATTCTGCTTATATCAAGAACAACCCTGTTTGACAGTCTGATCAAGCATATCAGTGAATACCCTGATGTGAGACAGATGTTATATATCATGCTGTTCCAGGGAGAGCAGATAGCTTACAATGAGGACAATCACACAATAGAATTAGCTAACATGTTCGGATATATAAAAAGAGATGGTATGCACATCAAAGTTGCAAACCGTATTTTTGAAACGCGCTTATATAACCTTTTCCTGTCAGATGAAGAACTGTCAAATGCACTGAGCAAACTGGCGAAGCAGGACAAGAACCAGTTCCTTTCCAACGGCAGGCTCGATATGGAACGGGTATTAGGCAAATTTGTAGAGCATTTTCATGACATTTATGGTGAAAATAATGAGAAATTTGTGGAGGATTCTGGACGCAAATTTTTTCTGCTGTACTTGCGCCCAATCATCAATGGCACTGGAAATTATTACATTGAGGCGCAGACAAGAGATGCACGGCGCACAGACATTATCGTGGATTATGCAGGTGAACAGTTTGTCGTGGAAATGAAGCTATGGCGTGGAAACGAATACAATGAACGCGGTGAGCAGCAGCTTGCGGATTATCTTGACTATTTCCACCAGAATAAGGGATATCTGCTCAGCTTTAACTTTAATAAGAAAAAACAAATCGGCATGAAAACAATTACAATCGGGGATAAAACAATTGTGGAGGCTGTTGTCTGATGTTCAACAGCCTCTTATCCTCATTCTTTCACCCTATCGTATGTTAAAGCACTGTTTCATAAAGCCTCCGGTCGCTGTCCCGAATGGAAGGGATTTATTACATCTTGTGGTCACACTATAACACATTCCTGATGAAATAGCATTAGTTACAACTCAAAAAATTATAAATCACACATTATGTCATGCGACTGTTCCTTACTATGCCTTCATTCTCCTTGCCCAGTTCTTAACGGCAAATGGCATACACACAATACCAATCAGCACAGGAACGGTAATCAACAGATACGGTGACCACACATATTTCCCAAAGATATGAAACGTATATGTCCGAAAAATATCAGTCCCACTTCCTACTAATGGAATTAAGCTAAGCGCTTTCTGCAATCCGAAGGGAAGATACGGATCGATCACCGTTGGAACATATACAACTGCAAGACTAAGGATCAATGCCAGTACATTACTTTTTACAGCCGCTGATATCAGCATAACAATCCCGGCAAATCCGACCATCCCAAGCAGTGTAAACGCCCACTCATAAATTTCTGCCTGAAGCATATTCATAGGTGCGATTGCAATCAGCTTGATTAGCTGCACCGGCATGTCCCACCCTGTGGTTCCCATAAAGAAAAGCTGCGACGCAATATCACAGATTGCAATCATTATAAATAGCTCCACTGTAAACACCAGACCGGTAGCAATTTTTGCAGCAGCAATTTTTTTCCAGCCGTTTTTGGTTGTCAGTGCTAAGGAACTTGTATTGTCATGCCATTCTCCGGCAAACAGCGTGGACAAAACAACTGCAAGAAACAGTGCCATTGACTCCGCCGTTGTGTCAATCGTAATACTCAGAAGCGTCTGCCAGCCCCGTATCCATCCGTAATGAAATGGTTTACGCACCTTTTCATCTATTTGCAATAAATATTCCTTTTCCTTTCCTGTCTGGTTATTATTTTCCAGATATTTTTCAAGAACCAGCTGTCTTCTTCCATAAAAATCGGTCAATTTTTCCGGTTCAAAATAGCTGATATTTACCTGATAACTTTCGGCCTCATGAAGTTCAGGCCAAAGATTTCCCATCCAATCATTGATAATCACCCAATCAATTAAGTCCCACGCCCTTTCCGCATCGATCGACTCCATTCTCTGATAATCCCGAACTATTTGCTGCATGGACTCGTCAGTCAGGTCTCCCCCAAATGAAAGCGCATACTCCTGCCTGTCTCTTATAGCGGCATACCCGTCGAAATTTTTCGCGTAATCATTGCTTTTAAAATCAACCTTGCTTCCAAAATTAAACCACTGAAAAGAAAGGATGCACCCGAATACTACCAGATCCAGGAAACATACAAAAACGCTGATCTTTGTGCCTGCCCTCCGCCATAGTTTTTTATGTTCCAATAAAAATAATTCCATAGTTCCTACACTCCTCGTTCTGTTGGAAAATAATACAGATATAAATCTTCTAACGCTGCTTCACACAAAACAGCCATTTCATCCGGCTTATTGTCTGAAATGATACGAAGCGTCACCTGCCTCCCCTCATGCCTCAAGTTCGCAACCGTTGAATTTGTCTGCCACTTCCTTGTCTCTTCCTGCGGCACCGTCAGTTCCCATACTTTTCCGTCCGCTTTTTTTATTAATTCAGGAACGCTGCCCTGCAATACAAATTTTCCCTTTTTCATAAGCAGAACTTCATCCGCAATTGCCTCAATATCAGAAACAATGTGTGTGGACAGAATAACAATTTTATCTCCTGCATAGTCAGAAAGCAGATTGCGAAACCGCACTCTCTCCTTCGGATCTAATCCGGCCGTCGGCTCGTCCAGAATCAAAATATCCGGATTATTCAGCAATGCCTGTGCAATTCCTACCCTCTGCTTCATGCCGCCGGAAAAAGTCTTTATTTTCTTATCAGCGGCATCGCTTAACCCTACTTCCTCTAATAAATCTTTCGCCCGCTTTCTTGCAATAGTTCTCGGTATTCCTTTGAGGGCGGAAACATACATCAAGAATTCCATGGCGGTATAGCCCGGATAATATCCAAAATCCTGCGGAAGATAGCCCAATACATTTCTATAATCGGCTCCCATAGAAGTTACTTCCGTTCCATCCAAAAGAACCTCTCCCGATGTTGATTCCAAGATAGCACACAACATCCGCATCAGCGTTGTCTTCCCCGCGCCATTGGCTCCCAAAAGTCCATACACGCCAGGTTTTAAAGCCGCACTGACACAATCTACTGCGATTTTGCTCCCGTAATGCTTCGTCAAACGGTCAACTGATAATTCCATATATTTTCCCTTCCTTTCTCATTTCCACTATGAAATAAATTTCTTTGATAAAAAAGGCTGCAAAGATAAAAAAAGCAACGAACCATAATCCCACGGCAGACGTTTCATACAGCCACGGCAGTTCTCTTGCTAACATTCCCCAGAATAAGCACGAGCTTAAGATTGCAACTGCACAAATCGCTATGTTCTCCTTCCTGCGCAGTCTAAGGGAACGCAGCAAGGCAGTCATACAGACCAGATATGGCACCAGACAATATAAAATGAATTGTTCAAGCTGCGCATAAGAATTTCGTAAATACATTTCAATATATAAAAGCAATGTCATACCTATCAGGTTTGCTGCCCCGGAAAGTATCAGCTTTGCCAGTATTATTTGTGCGCCAGAAGCTCTTGTCACTGCTTCTACTTCGCCCATTCCGTAAAACTGGCTGCGGAACAGTGCCGGCATGACAGCCAGTACAAACAATGGGATAAAAACAGGTATATATGCTGGAATATCGGCCAGTGTCCCTATTAACATACAGACAATAAGCAGCGTCACAGCCTGTAATCCGAATATGATTCCCCCCTCAAATCGAAAAACATCTGATAAATAGCGCCAAAACCCCGTTCTTTCTTCCTGGGGCATTCGCTGTTCCTTAACAAGTTCAGTACACAACTGAACGGTTTCTTTCAATCTTGCGGGCTGTATGTTCTGCCCTAACGAGCTTTGAAGATATGCTTCCAGTTTCCTATCTTTCATAACCCTGCTCCTTTCTCATAACCTTTAAAGCCTTTCTGACCCTGCTCTGTGCTGTGCGCATATTGCACCCCATCACACTTGCAATCTCTTGATAGCTTAACTGCTCACCATACCGCAGGATAATCGCTTCTCTTTGTTCCGATGACAAAATACGCAAAAGACGTCTTATGTCTTCCCTGTGTTCTATTTGAAGAATTTCATTGCGCCCACTGACAATACCCTCTTCGTCCTCCAATGAATAAACTTTCATTTTTCTGTTTTCATCGATACACAGATGCTTTGCAATCGTATACAAATATGCTTTAAAATTCTTCCGAGGGGAGCCTCGTTCTCTGACACCATACTGCGGCAGATTTCTAAATAGCTTCAAAAAGCATTCCTGCGTTAAATCCTCTGCTTCTTCCAAGCTGGAACAATGCCATTTGCAATATCGTAAAATGGAAGCGTAATAACGTTGAATCAATTCTTCTGCTGCGCTGTCATTTCCAAGTTTTATCTGCTCAACTAATTCATCATCATTCACTTTTTCCTCCCTCCTCCCCTTTCATATGTGCGTCTATATATAATAACGATTCTTTTCATAAAATGATTATATGAAACCAATTTTTTAATTTTTTCTTTTATTTTCCCTTACACATTTTATATGACAAACGAATGTTTTTATGGTAATATATAGTCAGAAAGCACTGAAAGAACACCTTATAAAAATGTCACAATGTCCAAGGAGGCAGATGACCATGCATCGATTTATTACAGTGAAAGAAAAATTAAGAACAGGACTGGCACTGCTGCCGCTGATCCTCTCACTGACAGCCTGTCAATCCCCGGTTTCACGACAGGATATCCAATCGGAAAATTCCTCTGATTCAGCGACGCAGTCCCAGCAGGAAATTCCTTTTGAGTCCACGGTTGAAACGGCAGAGACAACTGAAGAAAACAGTGAGGGAGCGCTTTCCGACGAACCAATTTTGATATACACCGGTATTCAGGCTGCGGTAACAGAATACAATGCAGAATATCCCCATTATGCAGCGTTAAAGGACTATTTAGAGGAAAAACAGTTTACACTGATGAGAATCGCACACAAAGAAACTACGGAACTTTTCGAGGGGTGTGAAGCGCTGGAATGGAGCGCAGAAGACTGGGATCTGGTAAGACCACTGAATCATATCAGTTCTTATTCCTGCGGATACGGAAAGACAGATTATAACAATGATGGAAAAGCGGAAATCATTTACCGCGCAGTTGACGACGACAAACAGATTACCGCAGCATGCTATCAGACAGACGACGCGTCAGAACAGATTGTGGCAGAATATAATCTTGTGCACATTTTTCAGAATGCCGTCCCGCAGGATAGCACATTGCAGCAATTGTGGTTTGAACAAATCGGAGAAGACATTGTGACATTTCGCCTGCTGCGGAAGAACAACAGCGAGGAATTTGTGATACACAGCGATCTCGTGACTACAAATGACGGCGAACCCACATGTTCCCACCTGGAGACGCGTATCCTGACTGTAACGACCGATCTGGCGGACACGAGAGAGCAGGCAGACGGGCAGGATATTTTTCATGGCCGCATTTTGAACTTGTCAGCCGGGG
Organism: uncultured Lachnospiraceae bacterium; assembly: GCA_947178145.1. GTDB lineage: Bacteria > Bacillota > Clostridia > Lachnospirales > Lachnospiraceae > COE1. The sequence goes on from CAMWXE010000059.1 coordinate 23,784, forward strand.
AAGGAGAAGCGTTTCAGGCACTGCGCCGCGAGCAGTTGACCGCCTGTCAGGAAGAACGGCCAATCGACTCTGCACCCGGGACAACCGTACTGCCAGAGGGACTTCTGCATCTTCTTGAGGATGTGCTGGCTGGCACACAGCGGTATGCTGATACATGGAATATGGAAGCGCTCTCTGCCTATGAGGACCAGATGCACCAGCTGACGCCGGAACAAGTACGGACATATCTTGGAGAGGCGTTTCCGGATCATTATGATTGGGGAATTATTTCATGTGCATATCTGGCAGACCTGGATCAAAACGGCCGTGAAGAGCTGGCACTGTTTTATGATTCCAGCGGTACTGCCGGATTCGCGGATATGGATGTCTGGCAGACGCATGAGGACGGAACCGCAGAACAATTGTACAGCTTTCCTATGCTGCGCGGATATGCAAAGCTGTTGGACTACAACGGCGCTTTCTATTTTGTTGCCCGCCAATACAATTTTTATACAGGAGAAACAGAAGGATTTGACATTCTGACTACAGATCAGGACAACACATTGCAACTGTACAGCCTTAGCCTGGAAAACAGGGAGAACCGAAAGCTCTGGATTGAAACCTATCGCAACAAGGAAATTGATACCCGCCTGGAACAAACGCTTACAGATTATCTTGAGACAAGAAAACGGGAGCTGGAGGAAAAAACGGTTTCCAATGATGATTATGAACTGATTGACGGAAATGCGGAAAAACTGTATCAGGAAGCAGGTATCACCCTTCCGCTGGATGCATTTTCTCTCGACAGCTTCGACGAACAGTCTTGCCGCATCGTGGACTTTGACAATGACGGCAATGTTGAATGTGTCCATAAAAAGATTTGGTTTCCAAGCAGCTTAAATGCAACACTCGGTTTGATTGTTAATTTCTACAAGGAGTATGATTCTTTTCTGCATGCGACAATGGTACGTTTTCCATGCTTTATCAATTCAAACAGCGCCTATACTTATACCTATCCCTTCAACTCAGGTACTGCCGTGGACGCCGATGAAATGTTCGACACAATGCCCGTCCAGCTCTGGTTCGAAGAATTTGACCAGAAAGTGTACACCTTCTATCTCAAACGGGTCGTGGGAAGTTCTGATTACCTGCTGGAAGTCAGCCTGATCGAAGGAGAACAGCTTCACCCGCTGCTGCAGTATCTCCTGATTGCAGAGAAGGAATTCACTTTCTCCCAGTGCCCTCAATAGGCAACCATCATGGGCGAATAATATTGGATGTTGTTTCAAAGACGTGCAGAGGGCGCTCTAGGGTACCCGCTCTATTTTTCCACGCGTTCAATGACACAACGATGCGCTTTCGTCTTTTTCTCATAGCTAATTCCCACCAGCAGAATCTCACCGGCATAATCCATCAATGACTCTGGATAATGTCTCTCCTTGATCTGCTTTAGCGCGGTTCCGGCATTTTGATTCCACTTTAATTCGACTAAGATTACAGGCTTACCTGGATATTCTTCCCGCGGCAGATAGACTAAATCTGCAAATCCTTTTCCGCATGGCTTGATGCGTTACAGTTCGGCAAGGCTGAACTGTAACTAACTTTTTATTCCCCATTTTGCGATACCAGATTACTGCATCCTCGGTTCCGCCGCTTTCCTGAAAGGTTTTATGTGAAGCATAAGATTACGCCGCAACATATTAAGTCCTTTTGCTATCTGTCCGATATAAGTGATAGTCAAAAATCGAGGGTATCAATGTCTCTTCCGGCAAACTGAAACTTGCGATGATCAAGATAGAGAAAGAAGTTGAAATTATTGCAGAAAGGATAATTCTATATGAAAAATTTAATCCGGTTAACCGACCTGCAGCCAAGCGAAATACACGAAATATTCCACATCGCAGATGAACTTGATACTGGTAAATACAACGGCTTCCTCAACGGAAAAAGTGTGATCCTGTTTTTTCCTGCTTCAAGCATTCGGACACGGGTTACTTTCGAGAAAGGAATTTATCTGCTGGGCGGTCAGCCAATCCTGTTTCCCACCGACACACTGGATAAAAAAGAAGATTTGCAGGATGTCTGTGGATATCTGAATCACTGGGCGGATATCCTGATTGTGCGGCATAAGCATATTTATCTGATAGAACAGCTCGCCCAATATTCCAAAGTTCCAGTCATCAATGCCATGACCGACAGCAATCATCCCTGTGAGATTTTGTCAGATCTGTATGCCCTCTCGAAAATCAGGACCGATTTTACAAAGGATAAATACCTGTTCTGCGGAAGGTCTGGCAATATCGGTCTGGCCTGGAAAGAGGCGTCCGAAGTGATGGGATTGGAACTGTCGCAGTGCTGCGCTGCCGGCTATGAGATGGACGGCGTATCAGTATATCACGATATTAACACAGCAGTCAGGGGAAAAGATATCATATGTACCGATTCGTTACCTGCCGATGCGTTAAACGATTTTAAAGACTGCCAGGTGACAAGAGCGGTGATGGAGCTGGCAAACAAAAATGCCGTCTTAAATCCCTGCCCGCCGTTTTACCGCGGAGAAGAAGTCAGCGATGATGCGATTCGCTCAGACTATTTTGTGGGATATGAATTTAAGAAGCGTTTACTGACGGTTCAGCAGGCTGTTCTGATCTGGTGTATGAGTTGACTATACACGAAACATAGTGCAATATGAAAATAGCGGATATATTTTCTTAGGATCTGTAGGAAAATAAGTGATACAGATTGCGCAGGATATTTCTTCGAGTGTGCAGTGCAATCGGAGAAATAGACAAGTCAAGATGTGTCAGTTATTTTTCTACAGATCTTTAGTAGAATAATATGAGGAAATGAGGAACTATTGTGAACTATATCATTTTTGATTTGGAGTGGAATCAGGCTGCCGATTTGCGAACGAGGCGGGCGAATCGTCTACTGTTTGAGATCATAGAAATTGGAGCGGTGAAATTAAACGAAAAAAGGGAGCAGATTGATGACTTTCATGAACTGATTAAGCCTCAGGTGTTTCACACAATGAACCAGGTAACAGGAGATTTAATTCATTTGAAAATGGAACAGCTTGAAAACTGCCGCTCTTTTTTGGAGGTAGCCAGTGATTTTATCAAATGGTGTGGAAGTGATTATATTTTTTGCACATGGGGAAGTCTTGACCTCACAGAGCTGCAGAAAAATATGGATTACTATCATATGACACCCGTGTCAGAAAAAACGTTGCGGTACTATGATGTTCAGAAATTATTCAGTATAGCTTTTGAGGACCGGAAGTCGAGACGCACGCTTCAGTATGCAGTCGACTTTCTCGATATTAAGAAGGATGAGGTCTTTCACAGAGCATATACAGATGCATATTATACGGCAGAGATTGTCAAAAGGATTGAAAGCGACAAGGTATTTCAGAATTATTCCTTTGACACATACCGTCTGCCGGGAAATAAGGCCGAGGAGATAAGGATCTGCTTTGAAGATTATTCAAAATATATATCAAGAGCGTTTCCAGATAAGCCAAAAGCGATGGAAGATCGGGAGGTTATTGCAGCCAGGTGCTATGTCTGCGGAGCAAAGACGAAGAAGAAAATCCCATGGTTTACGAATAACGGGAAGCATTATTATACGATCGTCGCCTGTCCGCGCCACGGCGCGATTAAGGGAAAAATAAGGCTGCGCAGAACGGAACAGGGCAAAATCTATGTGGTAAAAACGATGAAACAGGTTGATGCAGAGGGTGTGCAGGATATTATCAATAAAAAAAACCAGGTTCGTAAAAGTAGAAAGGAACGACGCCATAAAAAGGAAATCGAGTAGAGGATAATTATCCCCTGCTCGATTTTCTTCGAAAGAACATACGCCGGGAAGTGTTGCGCCATTTGGCTCTGCGGCGCGCTTCCCTTCTGGCAGCACGGCTTTCCCGCCGTCTGCTTCGCCGGCGCTTGCTGCTCTGACCTCTTGGAGAAAAGCTATAGTTGTTGATGATGGATATGATAAACAGTACGAATACAATCACAGCTGCCACGATTACAATTCCAATAATAATCTTTCGGATATCAATGTAAATTACATTCATTTCCTCCTGGGGTTCAGCAGACAATTCGGAGGACGTTAGCATTTCTCCCTCAAAAGCATCAGGAACAATTTCATAGGCAGGTTCGCTGGAGCTGAAGCGGAAAGCAGGGATACTGGATTTATAAAATACCAGGTTGCATGACCCGACAGGGACATCGGAGTAGGTATAATTGATGGAAGCAATAACATTTGTGTCAGGCGACTGCTCCGCGTAAGTCAGGGTTGATGCGGCGTCTGAAAATTCTGCTGTGTTTGGCAATATGACATATGTGTCATTTTCAATGGAAATCAGTGGTGTTGAATCGCCAAACAGGTCATTTTCCGTGTCAAAAAAATCCATGGTATCGATATTGTATTTTGTCTCATTGTCCTTGATGGACACTCTCTGAAAATTTTCAAAACCATACTGAAAGAGTGTGATCGTATCCTCAAACTGATAGGGTGTTTCATCCATCAAAACGACGCAGACAAGCTTCATCCCATTTTTCTCGGCAGCAGACACAAGTGTCTGGCGTGACTGCGATACATATCCTGTCTTGCTTCCGAGAAGATACTGATATTCATAGGGTTTTCCTTTGTAGAGCTGATTTTTGGATGCAATCCACACATCCTCCTCGTCATCAGGCTTTAATCGGAAATGGTAACTTGATGTGGATGACATTTTACAAAGCTGCTCATTGCCAAAAAATTCACAGCCAATCAGCGCCAGGTCATAGGCGCTTGTATAGTGATTCTCATCAAAAAGACCATTACAATTTGTAAAATGGGAATCAACACCTCCGAGTGCAGCGACTTTTTCATTCATCAGTTCCGCAAAAGCTTCTGTTGACTTTTCTTTTCCAAGCTTTTCAGCAACGTGCTCCCCAACCGCGCTTGCGACTTCGTTCGCAGATTGTACTAAAATGCAATAGAGAGCCTGCTCCATAGGCATGGTGTCACCGGTATCGACACCGCCGAGCCTGGAGCCATCACTTGGAACATCGTAAATCGCATCGTGCGAAAATGTAATCGTCTCATCCAGGGTACAATTCTGCATCGCAAGCAGACAAGTTAAAATCTTAGTTGTACTGGCTGGATAGCTTTTTTCGTGAATATTTTTTGCATAGAGAATCGTATGCGTGTTCATTTCCATCAAAATGGCGGACTGTGCGCCGATGGCAGGTCCTTGAGGCCAGTTTGCAATCTCGTTGGACTGGACGGGAAGCGTCTTTCTCTGTTCCATCTGTTCCATGCGGTCTTCTTCGGCGCGCGATACAGCAGATCCAGGAAGAACGGTATTTGTAAGTGATCTATTTGAAAGAAGTACTGACATGAGTAAAGCGCCAGCAAGTAATCGATTGAATATTCGTTTTGTTTCTATCATGTAACATATCCCTTCATGTCTATTATCAATGGTATCTATATTAGATTGTACACTATTTTTGTAAAAATGTAACGCGATATAAAAATTTAATATATTGCAGCAAGGCACCGTGTTACTGTTTTCAGGTCAGGAATGATTTTTCAAACACGCGCTAGAGCCCGCGCAGGGCAGTATTGGACACGAATGATTTACAGATTGCGGCATAGGACTGAAGCGTTTCCTCCGAGTGGGCGTGAAAGCCCTCACATAAGACCCCTGCACTGTCTGTATAGGACTGCAGAAAATATGCATCTGCACCTGCAATCCACTGGGAGATGGCAGCCATGTCTGCCTCATTGTGAAGCTCTTTTACGACTGTTGTACGAAATTCGTAGGGGACAAGCGGCTGATGCATCAGGACTTGGACAGACTCGTCAATCGCGGTCAGATTTAATTTTATGCTGCCTTTTTCAAGGCCCACAGTAACGTTATATTTTTCAGGTGCATTTTTGATGTCCATAGCGCAATAGTCAATCAGCCTGGCATCCAGCAAGTTCTGGAGCATCCGCGGATTGGTCCCATTCGTGTCCAGCTTTACCAGATACCCAAGTTCTTTGATACGCCTGAGCAGATCGGGCAAATCAGAATATAAAGTGGGTTCACCACCAGTGATGCATACCCCAGATAGAATCTTGCGCCTTTTACTCAGAAATGTCAAAATTTCTTTTTCTTCAAATGGAGTAAGGGATTTGCTCTGCAACACAATATCCCGATTATGACAGTATGGACAGCGGAAATTACAGCCGCCGACAAATAAAGTCGCTGCCACATGTCCTGGATAGTCCAGCAATGTTGTTTTGTTCAGACCAAGAATACGCATGATATCCCCTCCATCTATAGACTCTAAGGCGGACATGCAGCCTGCAATGATGCGGGATATCGCAGGATGCCACCTTTCTAGAGCATGCTAAAAAAATGCTTTCTGACAGATGTGCGTCACAATTTGTGAGAGTTTCCGCCATCGGACTGATGGCGGAAATGATTTTCAAATAGGCTCCATAATATTATAACATATTTTTTACTGCGTACACATAAATTAAATCAATATCAGACAAAGCAGGGTGGATGGAACGATGATGAATTATATCTGGGGTTGTATGTTAATTATAGGAATTATCTTTGGCGTGGTGACAGGAAATATGCAGGAAGTGACAGATGCCGTACTGCAGTCCTCCAAAGAAGCTGTGACGCTTGGCATATCCATGCTCGGTATCGTGGCATTTTGGACAGGTTTGATGGAGGTGGCGGGAGAAGCCGGAGTCATCACAGGACTCACTAGGCTAATCTCGCCCTTTATGCGTTTTTTGTTTCCAGGGATTCCAAAAGGCCACAGGGCATGGGATTCCCTGTCGGCGAATTTTGTAGCAAATATCTTGGGACTTGGCTGGGCGGCGACGCCGGCGGGATTGAGGGCGATGAGCGATTTGGAGGAGTTAGAGAGGGAACGTGGGAATGGGGAATATATGGATGCAAAAGTGGGGATAGCAGCCACGAATGGTTTCATGGATTGCGGTGCGAGGACTGCAAGCAATGAGATGTGTACGTTCCTTGTGATGAATATTTCGTCGCTGCAGTTGATACCAGTGAATATTATTGCTTATCGCAGCCAATATGGGAGTGCGAATCCGGCAGCGGTGATTGCACCCGCGATCGTGGCGACGTTTTTTAGTACGGTGGTGGCAGTAGTATATTGTAAAATCATGGATAGAAGGCAGAAAGTATAAGGCTTTTTACTTTTTTTGGATTAACTGTCCAATGCATCATGAAAAAATTTGAAATATAATAGTTTTGGATACATTATATTAAAATCTAGTACAACGAAAATTAAGTTTCTGGTACATTGACGCAGAATGATTGCTTCCTATGCAAGGCGGAGGAATGAGTCGTAGCGGTGGCTACGGCGATTGACGACAACGCCGCTGAGGAACAATCAGGCAAGTCAAGGTGCCAGTTACTTAATATTCGTTGTACTAGAATGGTATTCATAATAATATATTAGGTGGGGGGCTAACAACATGAGATAACAAAATTGCATTGAAAGAGAAAGTATTTTATGTTACGATGATGGCACGGAAAAGTTTTGTGTCAAAAGACTATTTTAAGGATAGGTGAACGATAAGTGACAAATGAACAAAACAGTAGAGAAGAAAAAAGACAATTTATTCTGAATCGCATACAGGAAATGTGTTACTTTGATGACGAATTTTTGACAAAATGTTTAGAAGAATATCCTATAGGAATAGAACTGATGCTGCGCATTATTATGAACGATAACACTTTAGTGGTAAAAGAGGTGCAGGTGCAATCTGTCATAAAAAATCTACAAGGGCGATCCATTCGAATGGATGTAAAAACAATAGACTTGGAAAAGAAACAGTATGACGTTGAAATGCAAAAAGCTGACAGTGGAGCCAAACCAAAACGCGCAAGATACAACAGCAGCCTAATGGATGCCAATGCAATTCTTCCGGGAGATGCTACAGAACTGCTTCCTGAAACATATGTAATATTTATTACAGAGAATGATGTGCTGGAAGGTAATCTTCCTATTTATCATATTGATAGGACAATCAAAGAAAATGGAAAACTGTTTGATGATAAAGCGCATATTATCTATGTAAATGGGGAGGTTAAGGACGATACGCCACTTGGACGGCTGATGCAGGATTTAAGCTGCACTGATCCGGATGAAATGAATTATAAAGAACTGGCGGACAGAGCAAGATATTTTAAGAAAGATAAGGAGGGACGGCAAATTATGAGTAAAATTATGGATGAAATTATTAATTACGAGAAAATTGAGGTGGCGGAACGTATGCTGAATGATGGGGAAATATCTGTAGATAAAATAGCCAAGTATTTAGAACTTCCGGTTGAAGTTGTAAAGGAATTAGCAGATAATTTGCAACTTGTATAAATACTTATAAGCATGTAAGATGATTATGAAAGCAGGAACTCTTGAAACGCAGATGTCCTGCTTTTACTATATATATTTATTATTTGTTGATACAATTTTACAAATGAATGGTGAAAAATTTCGGGTTATAATAAATTTTTCACAAAGTACATGTCACTACCTTGACTCAAGGGGGGGTTGCGGGCGATGAGCGATTTGGAGGAGTTAGAGAGGGAGCGCGGAAATAAAGAATATATGGAGGCTGAGGGAGTATTGGGCAGTGTACAAAGTCGTGGAACAAGAGCAAGGACTGCCAGCAATGAAATGTGTACTTTTCTTGTAATGAATATTTCATCACTACAACTGATACCGGTGAATATTATTGCGTATCGCAGCCAGTATGGTAGCGCTAATCCGGCAGCAGTGATTGCGCCTGCGATCGTGGCGACGTTTTTTAGTACCGTGGTGGCGGTGGTTTATTGTAAGGTAATGGGGAGAAAATATAATTGATAAACTCGCTAACTGATATTATACTATTCATATTAAATAGTTTAAAAGGATAATAAGTAAACGGTAAAACGCGAGTACCTATACAAAACTGGAGCAAACCTGTATGATAGTAACAGATTTGCTCCAGTTTTTATTTCACTTCATACTTGTTGGATTTCCGACATCGCTCCGGCAGGTTTGGAGACCATGGGAGCAGGTCTTCCAGAAAATCTCTGGCGCGGTCTACGGTGCTGTTGCTTACCGATTAGGACTAGTCAAATGAAGATTAAGCAAAATGTAATGGAATTGTGAGTGTGCTTGTGGTAAAATAACGTCATTGTACAATTCAACAAATCGAAGTTTAAGGAGAAAGCAAAATGAAAAATCTAATCATTCCGCCCAAATTGAACGAGGGTGATACAGTAGCATTTATTTCAATTTCAGGTGGCCGTGCCGGGGATGAAGATATGATTCCCCGGTATATGCTGGGTAAAAGGAGATTCGAAAAAATCTTTAATGTAAAAGTTGTTGAAACTCCCAATGCGCTTAGAGGGAGCGAGTATCTTTATGAGCATCCTGAGAAAAGAGCCGAGGATTTGATGTGGGCTTTGAAGGATGATTCCATCAAAGGGATTATCTGTAATCAGGGTGGAGATGATTCCTATCGTGTTCTTCCGTATATTGATTCGCAGGTCATTCATGATCATCCCAAGGTATTTATGGGTTTTTCCGATATTGCTACATGGATGGCTGTTTTTGCATATGCAGGCGTCCGTGCTTATTACGGTCCCACTGTTCTGACCCCACTCGCACAGCCAGGGAAACTTGATGAGTATACGGAAGCGGCAATCAGACGGACATTATTTTCAAATGAGGTAATCGGCGAAATTAAACCTGCGGAAAAGAACACACCGATTGACTGGACTACAACATACACCGTCAAAGAGGGATCGAAAGAAGTTCAATATGAACGCTTTTTGGATAATGATGAGATTGATGATCCGAAAGATATAATTCCCTGGACACCCGGAACCGGCTACAAGGTATTGCAGGGGGCCGGAAGGGTCAGAGGCCATGTTATCGCGGTTTGCGGAGGCCCTCTTTGGCAGATAATGGGAACGAAGTATTTCCCCGGTCCCGATATATGGGAAGATTCCATTATCGCGTTGGAACACGATAGCATTTACGGCAGTAAATTAGCCGGATTACATCAACTTCGTGCATTTGCCGCGGCCGGAGTTTTTGATAAGGCGAAAGCTGTGATCACAGGCCCTCTGGATAAGGACAATGAGGAAACAATCATAAAGGTTATCTGTAAGGAAGTTCACAGACCGGACATGGTCATATTGGAAAATGTGGATTACATTCACAGAACGCCTATGACTATACTTCCTACCGGGGCGTGGATGGAGATAGACTGTGACGTTCCGAGAATAGAAATACTCGAATCAGGAGTATCATAATACTGGGTAAGAGCATCCAAGGGAAAGAATGGGGTGCGATAGTTAGGTGAACCTACAAGACTGTTACGACACTTACAGAATCAGTACTTGAAGATGAAGGTATGCACGTCTTTGAATGGTGGGGCGGTGAATATCGTCTGTTAGCTGAACTTATTGCAGAAATGGAGTAAACGGTAAAACACGAGTACCTATACAAAATAGGAGCAAACCTGTATGATGG